>JAFEBR010000999.1 GCA_018242565.1 Planctomycetota bacterium
GGAATGAAATCCTTGATCGTGTCACCAGCCAGAATCCCGCTGTCTTCAAGCTGCTGGATGAATTTGTGAATGGAGACGGCCATCTTCAGGCTTCGACTTCAGGTAATGGAATGGAACAAGAATCGTCTGCGACATGTTCCCGAAACACGCACCAATTTACCAGACAAACTGGACATGCTCGTCACCAGCGGCGTCACCGCAGCAGACGCAAACGCTCACCGGGCAGGCGAGCAGGCGTCAGGGGCAGGCATGGTCGTGGGCAATGGTGGTATAGGCGTCTCGCTGGCGGGGGCAGGCGAGCCGCCAGCCCCACAACCAGGCCCGGCACCGTACGAAAAGTGCGGGACGAGCGGGGCCGCCCCGCCGTGGATTTGTTGTGGAGTTTTAATTGTCGCTGCACAACTGCTTAACAATCGCCCCGTGCTGACCTGGCCAGGCACTGCGGATTCAGCGCTCGCTTGGGGAGTACCGGCTTGTTGGTCGAACGCTACTGGCTGGGTCTTCGGACCTTCATTCGTTTACCCGCTGGGGCTTGCCAGACAGCCCCAGTGGGACGGCCCTCTCCCCCTGACCCCTCTCCCCAAATGGGAGAGGGGAACAGTTGACGCAGGGGCGTCGTTCTGTTTAACCCCTAATCGGTTCAACCAAGTTTGGTGGGGTTGCCCAGGATAGCTGACACAAGGTCGGCTCCCCTGTGCGGTGCAGCACTACGCTTTCAGCATTGTGGTTTAAGCCGGACTGGCCCAAACAGAGAACCATAAACCGCGATGGTCTAAAGGTCCCTTGGGGCCACGCGCCTGACGGCATGCCGTATGCGGGTCCCTGCCACCGGGGCCTGGCTTCTCTATCCTGCTGCGAGCGCCGCGCGGGCCTGTTGCATCAAAGCATTGTCCGGGCTTCCGGAACCGGTCAAATTGAAGACACTCGCGGCCAGGTAGCTGGCCCGCCAGGGGGGCGAAAGGTGATATACGTCTTCCAGCACAGCCGCACTGAACTTGTAGTCGTGCGCGTCGTTCCCCTTGGAAAACACCAGCAACCGGGCTGCATCGAGCAACGGCTTGGGGTCAGACTGGGTCTGCAGATAGGCCAGGACCTTGCGGGCGGCCGTCATCCGGTCTCGGCTGATCTCGCCGCAAATCTCGGCAACCGCGTCGGTCTCGTGCTGCAACGCGAGCGGTTCGAGCTTGTCGACGAGAGCCGTGTGGGTGGCACCGCCGCGAGCCAGGGCCGCCGCACGGAACGCGGGGACAAACGCGGCACACTGCAACAGAATCCAGCGCCGATTTGTATCGTCGGCCGTATTCTCATAGAGATACCGCAGGGCATTCGCCGTCGTGACGGCGTGCAGTCCGACAATTCCCGGATGCTGCAGCAAGACCTCAGAGGCGCCACACAAGAGGGCATCCCAGACCGATTGCGGCGAGATCTGCCGCTGGAGCAGATCGACACAGGCCTGGGAAGCTTCCAGATCCGAAGTCTGCCGGAGCGTTGCCAGATACTCGGCGGTCGCACCCGCATCAATGCGTCCGCTGCGCCAGCCGGGCTTCAGGTTTTCGGCCAGGCGGAGATTCTCGCGGCCGGCCCGATCGGCCGCCAACTCCGCCCGCGCGGGATTCTGCCCATCGTGCGCCAGCATCGCATACGCGAGCGACCGCAGCACGGGTTCGGCGTGCTGCCAGCCGATGCAGGCCAAGGTCCGCCGTGAATTGGCCAGAAAGATGGCTTTATGCCCGATCGACCGAAAATCGCGCGGTGCGTAACGGCTGAACAGTTCCCAAACTTCGTCGGCACCATGTGTGCGAACGAGACCCGCCACGGCGACATCGGCCGCCGCGACATCCCAGGTCTCCATGGCCGTAATAAATGCCTGCCGGGCCTGCTCCGCCGCCGGCACCGCCGCTTCATCGACCGGCCCCATGCGCCACCCATTCCGCTCGGACACATTCTGGGCCTGGGCCCCTTTGAAATGATCGACGGCCCAGAGAATGGGGAGCCAGCGTTCCCGATCGGGCGCCGCCAGGCTGGCCAGGTGAGCCGCGTTGACGACGAGCACTGCATGGAATTTGAATCCCACGCTGGGGCGTGGTTCCACATTGCGGACCCCGGCCAAAAACAGCGCGGCCAGCAGTTCCTGGTACGACAGGCCGCGCTGAATGCGTCGAATCGTTTCGGCCACCAGTTTGTCGCGCGGCATTTCTTCCAGAAATCGAACCAGGGGTTCAATCTCGGGTTGTAATCGAACCACCGCCGGCTGTGCCCGGGCGTCTGCGGCCGAAACTGGGGGGAGTTGCGTTAAGGCCTGCCAATCGGCCCAACTGATGACGGCGGCACCGGCCGCGGCCTGCAGAAACTGTCGACGCGAACCAGCCGAGGGCATGACCAGATCTCCACAAAGTGAGCACAGAGTGAGGAGTCGCTAAGGGCACTCTAAACCTGCCCTGCGCGGCACGCAAGAGCGATCTGCGATCGGGAGGCTGCGTCGCGCTCATGATAATTTCCTGGCGAACGCCGGCGCAGTTGAAGCGCGGAGGGCAGGTCGAACCTGGGAATCGGCGCGAGGTGTCCGGACAGCCAGGAAATGCAGCCGGTTACGAGTTCCGTGAACGGCTTGATTCCGTTAAAATCCAGGCATACCACGGCCCCCCTGACAGGAGTCCACAGCGCGATGATGTTTCCGAAGATGATGCGTTTGCGTCAAAAGTTCGATTGCCCCCGAGTCAATGACATTCCCGGCACAGTTGCGGCCGAGTTGAAACGGCTGAATCTGGGAACCCGGGTAAAGCCCGGACAATCGGTGGCGATCACAGTGGGCAGTCGCGGTATCGCCAACATCGCGATCATCACCAAGGCCATCGTTGAACACGTGAAAAGCCTGCAGGCCCAACCATTCATTGTGCCGGCCATGGGGAGCCACGGCGGGGGTACCGCCGAAGGGCAACGCCAGATTATTGAAGGCTACGGCGTGACCGAAGACTTTCTGGGAGTGCCAATTCGGGCCTCGATGGAAACGGTGATTGTCGATCAGACGCCGCAGGGAATTCCGGTGCATTTCGACAAGCACGCGTTTGGCGCCGATCACGTGATTGTTTCGGGCCGGGTCAAACCGCACACCAATTTCGTGGGGGAAATTGAAAGCGGCTTGCACAAGATGATGCTGATTGGGCTGGGCAAGCACAACGGCGCCAAGATTTATCACCGCGCCATTATGGATTACAGTTGGCTGGATATCGTCAAGGCGGTGGGACAGAGCGTGCTGCACAAATGCAAAGTGCTGTGCGGCGTGGGCATCGTGGAAAACGCCTACGATGAAACGGGGCTGATCGCCGCCGTGGCGCCGCAGGAATTTCTGGCCCGCGAAATCGAACTGTTGGCGCTGGCCAAACAATGGCTGCCGCGACTGCCGTTCAACAAGGTCGACCTGCTGATTATCGACGAAATCGGCAAGAACATCAGCGGAACGGGGATGGACACCAACGTGATCGGCCGCAAGTACAACGACCATCGCGCCACCGATCGCGACAACGCGGCGGTCAAGACGATTTTTGTACGCGGGCTGACCGAAGCCACCCACGGCAACGCCACCGGCATCGGGATCGCCGAGTTTACGAACAACCGCACGATCGCCTCGGTCGACCGGCGCATTACGGCGATCAATTCCATTACCGGGGGCCATGCCCCGGCGGCCGCCTTGCCGATTGGCTACGACACCGATCGCGAAGTCCTCGAGAACGCGTTTCCGACGATTGGCCTGACGGAGCCCGAACAAGCCCGCGTGGTGCAGATTTCGAACACGCTGCAACTGGCGGAAGTGCTGGTCAGCGAAGCCTATCGGCCGCAGCTGGCCGGTCGCGATGACCTTGAAGTCATCGAAGAGCCCCACGCCATGGAATTCGACGACGCGGGGAATCTGTTCCCCGTATCGGCTGTTCCGGCAGGAGTGCATTGATCGAGCGGGGCGGTACCGGCCGATGGGCCGGCGCCGACAACTACGGCAGGAAGCGTGCGCGTTCGCTGGCGGTGGGCATCCGGCAGGTCGACTTTTCGCCAAACCAGCGATAGCGCCGCGCCGCAACCAGATCGTAGCCCCAGTTACGGAGGACCGCGGGGATGCAGCGCAACATCCAGCCGGCCAGGCTCCAGACGCCCCCCAGGCGGATGAGCATCCGGCAGACCGCGTCGGATTTGCGGTACGTCCCGGTTTCGTCGAGCAAAACGACTGACTTGAGGGTCTCGGGAGTTTCCGGGCCCAGGTAGCGACGCGCGGTTTCCCCCTGCAGCGGGGAAAAGCGGAACTGCTGCTGCCGATCACGAGCCAGCACGAAATCGATCCAGTGATTGCACAGGCCGCACACCCCGTCAAACAAAATCAGGGGGGATTCGGGCCGGTCGGTGGCCGGCGCGGTCACCGAGCACGCAGCGGGCTCCAATGAGCCGGCAGGGAAATCGCTGGTCGTCGGGGACATGGTCATGATCCAGGGACGGTAATCGCGGTGGAGATCACGAGTCAAGCGGAGATTTCGCCCGCCTCGCGGAAACCTGTAGCGAACTGGTCTCGGTGATTTGACCGCATTTCGGGCCGTCGATTCACGCGGCCGACTCGTGGATGACAGAAATTCAGCCAGAATCGACCGCCCGAGACCAAGCGGAAGCGGGCCTTGGGAGCGGATAAAACCGCCTGTTTTGCGACAAAATCAGTAAAAGCCCAGTTCAGTTGTTGCATTGGCCCGAGAAAACCGCCCAGGAATGCAGCGGCGCCGTGGTTGCCCCTTTTCTGTCCTTCTCATAGGCTATGCCCCTCATGTCCCAAGCTTCCCTGGCAGACGAGCCTGTACAGTCCCATCCGCAAGACGAGCGGAGCGGATTAAGTTCGCGCAGTTTTATCTGCCTGGCGGTCACGCAGGCACTCGGCGCGCTCAACGACAACATGTTTCGCTGGCTGGCGATCGGTGTCGGAACGCACCTGCTGGCCCGCGATCGCATCGCCGCGTTGGGCCAGATCGCCGCCGACGCCCCGGAAGTGCTCGAGATCCGCAAAACGGCCGCAGTCGAAGCCCTGTCGTGGGGGATCTTCTGGTTCACACTTCCGTATCTGCTGCTGCCGGTATACGCCGGCTGGCTGGCCGACCGGTTCAGCAAGCGCAGCGTCATCGTCTGGTGCAAAGTTGCTGAAATCGTCTTGATGCTGCTGGTGCTGGGTTCAATTCTGTCGGGGCAGGCCGCCTTGATGTTTGCCGTCCTGTTTCTGGTCGGGGCCCAGGCGGCTTTATTTGGGCCCGCCAAGTACGGCAGTATTCCGGAAATGCTGCGGACCGACAGCCTGTCGGCCGGCAACGGGGTGATGGCCATGGTCACGGTCGTGGCCTCGGCAGTGGGGACAGTGGCCGGGTTGAAGCTGGCGTCGGTCACCGGAACCTACGGCACGGAAAACATGGGGCTGTCGGCGGGCGCCCTCGTCGGCACGGCGGTCGCAGGCTGGCTGGCCAGCCTCGGGATCCACGCATTTCCGGCGGGCGAGCCGGCACTGGCGTTTCCGCTGGACCCCGTCACCCGGAGTTGGTCGCAACTCAAACTGTTGGCCGCAAACCGGTCGCTGCTGCGCACGGCACTGGGCATTGCGTTTTTCTATTCGCTGGCGACGTTGACGCAGGCGAACGTGAAATTGTACGGCGAGGTGGTTCTGCAACTGGGAGAAAACGGCGTTTCATGGTTGCTATTGGGGCTGGTCGTGGGGGTCGGGGTAGGAAGCGTGCTCGCCGGCAAATGGTCCGCGGGGCGGGTCGAACTGGGCATTGTGCCGCTGGGCGCGTTGTCGATTGTGGTGTCGTCGCTGGCACTGTTCTTCGCGGGCAGTGGGATTGATCCGCAGCAGGATGTCTCGCGGCAGCATGCGTACTACCTCTCGCTGTTCTGCCTGGTCTGGCTGGGGGCCAGTGCGGGCCTGTTCGACGTTCCGCTGGAGGCGTTTCTGCAGCACCGCAGCGCCCGTGAAACGCGCGGTACGCTGCTGGCGGCGAGCAATTTTGTGACGTTTGTGGGAATTCTGTGTACGCCCGCCATTTTGTACCTGTCGGAACATGTCTTCAAATTCTCGGCCCGATCGGCTTTTCTGGCTGCGGGACTGGCCACGATTCCGATTGCCTTCTACGTGATCATTCTGTTGCCGCAGGCGACCATTCGCTTCGGCACCTGGCTGCTGAGTCGCACCGTGTACCGGTTGCGAATTTATGGACGCGACAACCTGCCGGAAACGGGCGGTGCGCTTTTGGTCGCGAACCACGTATCGTGGCTCGATGCAATTTTCATCCTGATCGCGTCTTCGCGGCCGATTCGGATGCTGGCGTACGCCGATTACGTGCAGGGACCGTTCATCAGTTGGCTGACGAAGCTGTTCGGGGTAATTCCCGTGAAGGCCAGCGAGGGACCCAAGTCGCTCGTGCGGTCGCTCAACACGGCCCGCGAGTCGATCAAGCAGGGAGAACTGGTCTGCATCTTCGCCGAGGGGGCGCTGACACGCACGGGCCAACTGCAGCCGTTTCAACGCGGGTTGCTCAAAATTGTGGAGGGGACCGGCGCCCCGGTGATCCCCATTTATCTGGATGGATTATGGGGCAGCATTTTCAGTTACTTCAAGGGTAAGTATTTTTGGAAGTTGCCGCGGCGCTGGCCTTATCCAGTCGCCATCTTGTTCGGGAAGCCGCTGCGCGACCCGGACAACGTGCATGATGTACGGCAGGCTGTTCAGGAGTTGGGAGTGGAAGCCATGGAATATCGGAAGAACGAAGAATTGAATCTGCCGCGGTTGTTTCTGCGGTCGTGCCGCAGAAGCCGACGGCGCCCGAAGGTGGCAGATTCCGGGGGTATGGACCTGACCGGGGGCGAACTGCTGCTGCGAACCCTGATCGTCAAACGCGTGCTGGAACGGCTGGTCTTGCAGGCCGACGAAAAATTTGTGGGGGTGCTGCTGCCCCCTTCCGTCGGCGGAGTCATCGTAAATGCCGCCTTGCCGTTGACCGGCCGCATCGCCGTCAACCTGAATTACACGGCTTCCAGAGAGACGATCGACCATTGCATTCAGGCGGCCGAGATCCGGCACGTGATCACCAGTCGCCTGTTCATGTCGAAAATGAAACTCGAGATCTCGGCTCCGGTCGTGTACCTCGAAGACTTCAAAGATCAGGTCACAGCGCTCGATAAAGCGGTCGCCGCACTGCAGGCGCATATCGTGCCGGTGACGCTTCTGGAGCGAATGTTCGGCCTGACGCGCATCAAGGGAGACGACCTGCTGACGATCATCTTCACTTCGGGATCGACCGGCGAACCGAAGGGGGTCATGCTGACGCACCACAACATCCGCGGCAACGTCGATGCGATCGAACAGCTTTTCCAGCTCAAAGGGAGCGATGTGCTGCTGGGGGTCCTGCCGTTCTTCCACTCGTTCGGTTTCACGGGCACGTTGTGGACGGTCTTGTCGCTCGATCCCAAGGGGGTTTACCATTTCAACCCGCTCGACGCCCGCGTGATCGGGACGCTGTGCGCCACCCACAAGGTGACGATCATGATGGCAACCCCCACGTTTTTGCGGGGCTACATCAAGCGCGTCGAACCCGAGCAGTTCAAAACGCTGGATGTTATCGTCACGGGTGCCGAAAAGATGCCGAGTGACGTGGCCCAGGCCTTCCACGACCGCTTCGGCGTGCGTCCGTTCGAAGGCTACGGCACGACCGAATTGTCGCCGGTTGCCGCGGTGAACATTCCGGATCATCGCTCGACCGATGCCAACCAGAAGGGAACAAAGGAAGGGACGGTGGGTCGCCCGCTGCCCGGCACGAGTGCCAAGGTCGTCGATCAGGATACGTTCGCCGAGCTGGGACTCGATCAACCCGGCTTGCTGCTGATCAAGGGCCCCAATGTGATGCGTGGGTATCTGAATGATCCGCAGAAGACGGCCCAGGTGATTCGCGACGGGTGGTACATCACCGGCGACATCGCCAAGATCGACAGCGAGGGGTTCATCACCATCACCGATCGCGCCAGCCGTTTCTCCAAAATCGGTGGCGAGATGGTTCCGCACATCAAGATCGAAGAAATCCTGCAGCGGATCGCCGCCTCGGGCTCGAATGAAGAAACCGAATTGTACGTGGCGGTGACGTCGATCCCCGATGAGAAAAAGGGTGAACGGCTGGTGGTCGTGCATCGACCACTGGCGAAATCGCTCGACCAGGTGATGGCCGAATTGAATGCGGCGGGGTTGCCCAACCTGTGGATCCCCTCGCGCGACAGTTTCGTGGAAGTGGCAGACATCCCCCATCTGGGAACCGGCAAGCTCGACCTGCGGGGGATCAAACTGCTGGCCTTGGAGAAATTCGGCCTCGCCAAGTCTTAATAACGGCAGACATCGTCGCCCGGCCCCCGCAGGTCTACCGCCTCCGGGGACTGGGCACGAGCGAATTCGGGCTTCGGCAACACCGGCAATCGCTTCAACGACTCAAAACGCCGCGCAGCGCCGATTCCAAAGTCGGATGGCGGAACTGGAATCCTGAGGCGGTCAGTTTCTGGGGTTGGACACGCGTGCTCGACAGCAACAAGGCGTCAGCCATTTCGCCGAAGGCCAACCGGGCCGCGAAGGCGGGCATCGGAAACACGGTGGGTCGGCCCAACACCTGGCCCAGAGTTTTCGTAAATAGGGCATTCGTGACCGCCTCGGGTCCGACGACGTTGATCGGTCCAGACAGGTCGTTGTGGGTCAGCACATGCAGAATCGCGCCAACGCAGTCATCGAGCGAAATGCAGCTCATGTACTGACGGCCGGAACCCAGGACTCCGCCAACTCCCATTTTGAAAGGAGTGAGCATTTTGGCCAGGGCCCCACCGGCCGCGCTCAGGATCACGCCAAATCGCAGGTTGGCCACGCGAATGCCCTTGGCTTGAGCGGGCTGACAGGCCGCCTCCCACTCGCGGCAGACATCCGCCAGAAAGTCGTTGCCCGAGGAACTCGTTTCAGTCAGAACTTCGTCGCCGCGGTTTCCGTAGAACCCGATCGCCGAGGCACAAATCAGAGTCGCCGGGGGATGGGCAACGTGCGCCAGAGCGTCGCACAACAGACGGGTACCACGAACACGGCTTTCGCGAATGCGGGCTTTGCGTGCAGCATCCCACCGGCCGGCCGCAATTGGCTCACCGGCCAAGTGAATCACGGCGTCGAGATTCTCCAACCCTGCCGCGTCGATGTAATTGGCCGCGGGATCCCAGCCGACCAGTTCCTTTGACGAATTGCGCGACTGGGACCGAACCAGGCGGACGACCTCATGCCCCGCCCCGGTCAGAGCCGAGACCAGCGCAGTTCCTACCAGACCTGTCGAACCGGAAACCAGAATCTTCATCACAAACTCCTGCGAATTCAAAGTTTTGGCGGAAACCGCAGCGCCAGCCGAAGATTAACCAAGGCCCACGGGTTCCGAAAGACTGGCCCCCCTGCCCTGCGCCGAAAAATAGCCGCCTGCAGATCTGTGGACAATTTCTCGTGGAAACCACCGGGCCTGCAAGGTCCTGAAGACTCTCTGTGCAGCCTGCGGGCAATTCTTTATTCTCAACGCCCTGTAACTGCCGTCTTGCCGGCCGAACTTGATGGACCGGCAAGAAAATTCTGTCGCTGAAAAGTCATATGCTGCTGTTATCGATTAACCAGGTGATCCGGCAATTCGATCGAGATCCGATTCTCGATGGGGTGTCGTTCGAGGTCCGCGCCGGCGAGAAAATCGGGCTGGTGGGGCCCAACGGCGCCGGCAAGACGACGCTGATGAAGATCCTGACGGGAACCGACGACCCCGATAAAGGGGAATGCGTGTTCCACGCCGGGGCCCAGGCCGCGTTGCTGGAACAGGCCGCCGAGTTCTCGGCCAGTCGCACGTTGCTCGACGAGGCCAAAGATGGCCTGGCGCCGCTGTATGCGTTGCAGCGCGAGGCGGAAGAAACCGCCCTGCAGATCGCCGCGGAAACTCAGCCTGCGATTCGCGAAAAACTGCAGCGACGCTACGACGCCGTGCAACTCGAACTGCACCGGCACTCGGCGTACAACATCGATCATCGGGTCGATGAGGTGTTATTGGGCCTGGGTTTCACGCGCGACCAGTACGACCGGCCGATCACCCAGTTCAGCGGCGGGCAACAGAACCGCGTGCTGCTGGCGCGATTGCTGCTGGCCGCCCCGGACCTGATGCTGCTCGACGAACCGACCAACCATCTCGACATCGAAGCCACCGAATGGCTGGAAGGCTTTCTGGCACGCTGTGAACAGGCGATTCTGGTAGTCAGCCACGACCGGTATTTTCTCGACAAGGTGACCAACCGCACGTTGGAACTGCACGCGGGGACGGTCGATGATTATCCCGGCAACTTCTCGAAATACTGGGAACTGAAAGCCGAGCGCTCGGAGTTGCTGGCACGCACGTTTGAGAAACAACAGGCGTACATCGATAAGACCGAAGATTTCATTCGGCGGAACCATTATTCCAACAGCGTGCAGGCCCACGATCGCGAGAAAAAACTGGCCCGACTCGAACGGGTTGAGCGCCCGCGCGAAATCGTGGCCCCGGCGATGGCCTTCGGCAAACCGAAACGGGCCGGAGACTGGGTCATCGAGGCCAATCAACTCACCAAGGGGTTCGGCACGCCCTTGTTTACCGAGGTGTCGCTGAAAATCCTGCGGGGCCAGCGGATTGGGATCTTTGGTCCCAATGGCTCTGGCAAGACGACGCTGTTGCGGACATTGCTGGGGGAACTGACGCCCGATGCGGGAACCGTGCGCTTCGGCACCAACGTCGAAGTAGCCTACTACGATCAGCAACTGGCCGGGATTGGTCCCGAGGTCACTGTGGTCGATGCCGTCCGGCCGGCGAACAACCCTGCCATGCTGCCCGCCGCCATTCGCGACCTGGTCGCCAAGTTCGGCCTGCGGGGCGACATCGTCCACCAGACAGTCGGCAGTTTGAGTGGCGGGGAACGCAGCAAGGTCGCATTGGCCAAGGTCGCGGCACTGAATGCGAATGTGCTGATTCTCGACGAACCGACCAACCATCTCGACTTGTGGTCACGGGGCGCACTCGAAGACGCCTTGCGCGAGTTCGAAGGAACGGTGCTGTTCGTCAGCCATGACCGTTATTTCATGGACCGCGTGGCGACACACATCTTCGCCTTCGAACCGGGACGCTGGCGTCTCTTCGAGGGAAACTACACCAACTACCTCGCCTCGCTCAGGCGGGCCCGAGAAGAAGCCGGCCAGGCCCAGGCGGCCGCGGAACAACGGGCCCGCGAACAAGCAGCGTCGGCACAAAAACCCACGGCGCAAACCCGGCGCAAGCGAAAATTCCCGTACCGGAAGGTCGAAGACCTGGAGGTGGAAATCGCCAGCATTGAAGCCCGGATCGCCGAGTTGCAGGAGCAACTGGGGAACCCCGACCTGTACCGCGATGGCCAAAAGGTCAAGGACGTCCGGGATTCATTCGAAACGGCTCAAGCCACACTGTCGCAGTTATATGAACACTGGGAAGAAGCGTCGGAATTGAATTGACAACCAGTGGGCACCGCGGCGCGAAAGGCCTCGCGATGCCTGACTTGGTGGTGATTCGTGCACGACACGAAGGGAGGCAGCGATGTGCGCAAGTGCTTCACGGCAACCGGAACCTGCGGCGGGCGCTGAGCCTCGGCAGTGGCAGGCGCTGCTCGATCAACTGCGGCGAGATCTGGCGACGGTCCAACAAGGGGGCGGCGCCAAGGCCATCGAGCGGCAACACGAGAAAAAACGGCTGACGGTCCGCGAACGCATTCAGGCCCTGGTCGATGATCCAGCAGAGTTTTTCGAACTCGGTGCTTTCGCGGCCTGGAACATGTACGCCGAGTGGGGGAGTGCGCCGGCTGCCAGCGTCGTCTGCGGCATCGGCACGGTATCGCGACGTCAGGTGATGATCATCGCCAACGATGCGACGGTTAAGGCGGGTGCGTTTTTTCCGATGACGGCGAAGAAGGTGCTGCGGGCCCAGCGGATCGCCATGATCAATCGGTTGCCGGTGTTGTACCTGGTCGATTCCGCGGGCGTGTTCTTGCCCCTGCAAGACGAGATCTTTCCGGATGAAGACGACTTCGGACGGATCTTCCGCAACAACGCCGTGATGTCGGCTCTGGGAATACCGCAGATCGCCGCGATCATGGGGAACTGCGTGGCGGGGGGAGGTTATCTCCCCGTGCTGTGCGACAAACTGCTGATGACCGAAGGCTCGGGTCTGTACCTAGCTGGTCCGGCGCTGGTCAAAAGTTCCATCGGGCAGCAGGTCTCGCACGAAGAACTGGGGGGCGCCCAGATGCACGCGGCGATCAGCGGGACCATCGACTTCCGCGAGCCTGACGACCCTCGTTGCCTGGCCCGACTGCGGGAACTCGTCGCACTGCTGCCGGAAGATACAAAAGCGGCGGTGTTTCGGCGTGATCCGGCGAGCGACCCGGCACGTCCCGCAACAGACCTCTACCGCTGTTTTCCCCCCGATCCGCAACAGCGCTATGAAATCCGCGAAGTCATCGAATGCCTCGTCGACGCGAATTCGTTTCAGGAATACAAAGCCGAATACGGCAAGACGCTGGTGTGTGGTTATGCCCGCATCGGAGGTTGGCCGGTGGGACTGGTCGCTAACCAGCATCATCCCGAAAAAACCGAGAAGTCCGGTCTGCACTTTGGCGGCGTGATTTATCACGAAAGTGCCGACAAGGCAGCCCGATTCGTCATGGATTGCAACCAGACCTGGCTCCCTTTGATCTTTCTGCAGGATGTGTATGGGTTCATGGTCGGACGAGATTCCGAGCAAGCGGGGATCATTCGTGCCGGGGCGAAACTCGTCAACGCGATCTCGAACAGTCGTGTGCCCAAACTGACTGTGATTCTGGGGGGCAGTTACGGCGCCGGGAACTACGCGCTGTGCGGGAAAGCGTTCGATCCGCGTCTGATTTTTGCGTGGCCCACGGCCCGATACGCCGTGATGGGTGGCCAGCAGGCGGCCGACACTCTGTTGGAAATCCAGGTCGCCGCATTGAAACGGGCGGGACAAGTCCCCGAGGCCGAAGAACTCGAAGCACTGCGGAAGAAGACAGTCGCATCGTACGAGGTCCAGACAGATGTCCGGTACGCCGCGGCACGGGGCTGGGTCGATGCGATCGTTGAACCGAGCCAAACTCGGGAGGCGCTGTTGACGGCGCTGTCGGTAGCGACCCGGCACGCCGACCCCGACCCGTTCCGCACGGGCGTCTTGCAGGTGTGAGATTCTGGCTCCGGTAGATCCTGCCGCAAAGCGTGCGGAACGCGTTTCTGGCCTGGCGGATCGTCGTGCGACTTTAATCCGAGACACACCCGGTTCGCGGTACCGGCGTTTATCAACACGACACGACGCGGGCAGCAACAGGCAGACAGCGTGTTAAACTTTGCCGGTTAAGCAGACTTTACGGGCAGCGGCAGTCTCATCGCAGGCCCGAAATGTCCCGCATTTCCTGCACATTTCGGTGATCGGGCAAATTGGGAATAAGCATTAAGACCAGCATTTACCGATTCCGATAATCTCAGAAAGGAGGCCCTGCGACCCAGGTCCTCTGGCGGCGATTGCTGCCATCGAATTTTCCGGGGGGAGACTTCAGCCATGCGTCGTTTGCTCGGTTCAATGATTCTGATTGTGGCGGCAGCCGGTTGCTGCGGCACCAAGGCCAACAAGCAATGTCAGAATCCGTTCAAGCCTCCGCTGAACTGCGTAGGCAATGCTTACGACGGCTCGGGGGCTCCGTGCTACCATCCGCCGGGACCGTTCTGGTGTTGCCTGCCCGGACCGGGTTCGACCTGCCGCGATCCGTACCTGAAGTACTACGAGCGCGAGCACGCGAACTGCATCGGCCGGCATGTTGCCGACCCGAATTACGCGTTGTACGACAACGACGAGGATTGCGAAGAATAGCTTGCCGGGTCTGACACAGATTCCCATAATGCGTCCGCGGCAGTCACTGCCGTTGTTTCGGATTCATCGGGGAATGATCAGACCATGGACGCGTGCTATCGGATCCAGGACACCCGGGAGATTCTGTCTCCCGGGTTAATCGTTTTTCGCGAGTTGCTTGAGCAGAACCTTGAGTCGATGATTCGCATCGCCGGCTCGGTTTCAAGATTGCGCCCGCACTGCAAGACGCACAAGATGCCGCAGGTGACCCGGATCGAACTCGACCGAGGCATCACCAAGCACAAATGTGCGACGTTCGCGGAAGCCGAAATGCTCGCGAATGCGGGGGTTCGCGATATTCTGCTGTCGTACAATATCGTCGGGCCGAACCTGGCGCGGGCCGTGGAGTTTAAACGGAAATTCCCGCAGGTAGCGTTTCAGGTCCTGGCCGACCATCCGCAACCGATCGCCGAGTTGGGGCGAGCCATGACCGCCGCCGGCCAGACGATCGAAGTGCTGCTCGACCTCGACGTGGGCCAGCACCGCACAGGAATTGCCGCTGGGCCTGAAGCGCTGAAACTCTATGGGGTACTGGCCCAGACGGCGGGGCTGAAACCGGGCGGGTTCCACGTGTATGACGGCCATCAACACCAGAAATCTCGTGAAGAACGGGCCGCGGCGGTCAACGCCGAATGGGACAAGGTGGCGGCCTTCCGAGACTCGGTCACTCAGGCCGGGTTGGCCGTGCCGCGCATCGTCTGTGGCGGAACGGGATCGTTTCCGGTTTATGCGGAAAAGCACGATCCCGTCATCGAACTCAGTCCGGGCACCTGTATTTTCAATGACGCCGGTTACAGCGAGAACTTTCCCGATTTGGTGTTCAAACCGGCGACCGCGATTCTGACGCGAGTCATCAGTCGGCCGACGGCCGATCGCATCACTTTCGACCTGGGTTATAAAGCAGTGGCCTCTGACCCGCCGGTTGGTAAGCGGTTGACGCTGCCTGATTTTCCCGACGCCGAGCAGGTGCTCCAAAACGAAGAGCACCTCGTCGTGAAAACGTCGCGAGCGAATGAGTTTTCGCCGGGCGATGAAACCCTGGCGATTCCCCGGCACATTTGCCCGACCGTGGCGTTGCACAAACTGGTGTATGTCGTGTCGCATGGTCAGGTCGTCGACCGCTGGGAAGTGGTGGCCCGCGATCGTTGTCTGACGATTTGATCAGACCGATCCCACCGGCACAAATACCGGGTCCTCCTGGTACATATTTTTCGTTTCGCTCTTTTGATCGAGTCTTCAGTACCTTGTCTCAACTGTCACGCGTTTCCACAGGCCTCGCCGAACTCGACCAATTGCTGGGGGGCGGTTTGCTGCCCGGTACCTTAACCGTCATTGCGGGGGCCACTGGCATCGGCAAGACCCAGCTTGGACTGCACTTTGCCAACGCTGGCCAGCAGCAGGAAGGCCAGCGGGGGATCATTTTTGACATGACCTCGCGAGGCGATTCGCAGAATCAGGATGCGTATGCCGCACGCCTGTTCAACTGGCAGATTTCGCAACAGTCGGGGACGGCGGCGGTCGATCCGCCACGGGTCTGGGACCACGACCTGGCCCGCCGCGATTACCTGCACATTTTTGAGCGCACGGGGCGGCGCGTCACCCGCAACGACCTCGAGTATGACGACTGGAAAGCCTGGAAACTCGAACTGGTCAAAAAGCTGCAACTGGCGATCTGGTTTTTCTACGGCAATTTTGCCCACGGAGTGCGGCGCTGCGTGATCGACGGAGTTGAACCGACCGACAAACCGAGCGAGTCCTTTCAATTCGATCTGTTTGAATACATCTATCACCAGATTCTGCACAAAGAAGCAGACTGGGTGGCTCGCGATCTGTTTCGTGAACACTTCCGGGTGAATGCAGCGCTGGTCGCCGAGCGGATGTATGACCATCGGCAGTTAAGCTGCCTGCTGCTGTACACCACACGTGAGATTCTGCTCGACGATCTGCTGCAGCGACCGCTGGATACCGGCGACGTGTTATCGAACGCGAACACGATCATCCTGATGGGTAAAACCCGCGAAGGCTCGAAAATGGGACGGTCGCTGCACGTGGCCAAACATCGGGGCAGTGCCTGCGACGACTCGATTGTGCCCTTTGAAATCACGACGAGCGGCCTGCATTTGAAGCTGAATTAAGCGAGTGAATCGTCTCAGGTGCGGTTGGTCGGCGGTATTGGCGTGGCGGCCGATGTTGTGCACGGTCCAACGGCATTCACGTTGACCAACTGTCGGCCAGAGCGTCGGCGGGAGGATCCAGCCCGCGCCTCGGTTTTTCGGCGCCTTTTCGCAGGGCTGGCGAAAAGACGAATGACATTTGCCGCCCAGGCGATATACTTTAGGCTCGTCTCGGTGCGTCCGCCAATGAGTCGGCGGCCCGTCTGACGCAACGAGGGGGCCAGATCCTGGCCCATACCCTGAGGATTCCGGGCTTTCGCAATCTCTAAGGATGGAGTGACTCTGGTTCATGAACACAACGATTACTTATACCGGCGCCGGCCAACCCGATGACGAGGACTTCTCGTTAAAGAGTGAGAAGCCGGCCGCCAAGCCCGAACAGGTGCTGTTTGCCCGGTACGAAGAAGTCGCCTGGTCTGAAGAACTGCAGTGGGACACCCGCTACCGTAAGCAGCGACTGCTAGGTGCCGGGGGCCAGGGAGCGGTGTATCTCGCCGACCGGTTGGGAGCTGACGGATTCCTGCGTCCGGTGGCCCTCAAGGTCTTCTCTCCTGAAACGTACTGCGATGCCGAGTCGTACCTGAAAGACATGCAGGCCTGCGCGCGGATCAGCGCGCGGGTGGCGCTGATTCAATCGGATCATGTCGTCGACATTCACGACTTCATCGAGCGCTGTGGCATCCGCCTGATGGAAATGGAATGGCTGGATGGTTACGACCTGCGCGAAGTCCTCAGCCAGAAGATGCTCGATTTGACTACGGAAAAAGTCAGCATCGAGCGTCGGCAATACGTCGAGCGCGTGATTCTGACGAGCGGTCCGGTGCAACCACGACTGTTGCCGGGAGTCGCCATCGCGGTGCTGCGCGACTGTCTGTCGGGCCTGGCGGCGCTGCATGCTGCCGGGATTGTGCATGGCGACATCAAACCTGCCAACATCATGCTGACCCGGACCGGCAATGCGAAAATCATCGACATCGGTACGGCGATCGACCTGCGCGGATCAACCGTGCGACGCATGTGGTCACCTGCCTACGCAGCCCCGGAAGTTCTCGAGGGGGGAGACAACACACCCCGATCGGACCTCGCGAGCCTGGGCTATGTGCTGGTCGAAATGCTCGCGGGTCGCCCCGTGTTCGAAGGGTGGGGTTCGATCCCGGAATTGATCCTGGAAAAGAAAACCCTCGATCGTCGCGTCGCTCAAATATTGCCCCCGGAAGTCAGCAGCAATGAACTGCTTCTGAATCTGTGCCAGCAGTTGATTGCGCCGAATCCCGAACAGCGGTTTATGAGCGCCCAGTCGGCTGACGTCGGACGCAAAGGGGCCGCCGATTTTCATAGGCAACTCGTCAAAGGCAATTTGGCCAGCGAATACGACTACGACATCCGGGGCTGGCTCGAACAACTCGCCGCTGCCTGAAGCGGCCTTGTGAAAAGATCACCGGCACTTTGCCGCCAGACGAGCATTGCCAGGGTGGCGGTACGATCGCTTCTTTCGGTTTCCCGGCTTTCGGCGGTAGAATCAGCAGATCGCGTTCGGGCGGACTATTCCGAATCTTCGAGGGGTTCGCAGCCGAATCCCAAGCCCGCCGAATAAATCCCCCAGACTCCCGACAATTCCAAACATAAACTTCCGTGCAGGAGACGGCGGACGTATGATCAAGGTTCATGCCGCCTGAATGTGAGAGTATGCAAATGGGGATCGGCAGCCGATGGATTCGGAACCTCGTGCTCTGCGTGAGCATGCTGAGTACCGTTGCGCCCTGCCCGGCCCAGACAACATCCGGGGCGGATGATCCGCCGTCGGGTACGAGCGATTCCTCGGCCACCAGCAAACCGGCCGACACGCCGACCAGCAAGACCAGCCCCAAAGGGAATTCGGGTTCAATCGGCCCAGGGTTCGACATTCGCTTTCTGGAAGGCCCCGACGGACGCCCCGTCGCCGTGCCGGACAAGATCCAGCTTGAGGAATTCCTCAAATGGCGGACCGAGCAGGACTCTCGTGACGGGCCTCCTCCAGCCGCCGTCTCGAGCCTGTTCTTCGACGGGGTCGTCGCAGAAGACCGGGTCCTGTTGACGGCCCAGGTCGAAATTGTTGTCACCCGCGAATCAGGCTGGCAGCGACTGTCGATCGGGATGTCGGAAGCGACTCTCCGTGATGCCCCCACTTACAAAGGGCCAGGCCGGGCGCTTCCAGGCGGGCTCAACGCGGATGGCAACCATACCTGGTGGATTCAAGGCAAGGGGACGCACGTCCTGACACTGCCGTTGTCGGTGCCCATTCTGAAACTGGCGACCCGTAACGGCATTCAACTCTCGCTGCCGACGACGGCCGCCCGCAGCAAACTAGTGTTGAAAATCGATTCACCCCACATTTCGGTCAAGGTTCCTGAAACCTCGACGCTGAAAACGAAACCGGCTGCGCAATCGACCGAGGTCGAAGTGATCGGTCTGGGGAATCGTCTCGATCTGGTCTGGCAGGTTTTGCCCGACGCCCAACCAACCGACACCGCGCTGGAAGTGACCACCTCGGTCGTCGCCACGGTCATCGATGTGCAGACGGTCAACATTGAATCAACTCAGCGCATTCAATCTCTGGGACAACAGGGAACTTTTGAGGAACTGCGAGTCGCGCTGCCGGCAGGATACGAACTGCTGCGGTTGGAGGGAAAAGAACTCAAAGATCACCACCTCGATCCAGCGAACCCGCAGCAGATGCTGGTCACTCTCAAACGACCGACAACGGGGCCCATCGACCTGAAGTGGACGTTAAGTCGGGCCGAGTCGCTCGTCATCGGGACGCCGTTCACACTCGAAGGCTTTGACGTGGAGCGGGCCCGGTTGCAGACGGGTTACCTGGCGGTCGTCGTTCCAGGAGATTTCCGGGTCATTCCTGAAGAAGACAAATTCCTGCAGCGCATCGACCTGGGGGACCTGCCCGGAACGATGCGTCAGGTCCCGGCCAAACTGGCGTATCGATTTCTGAACCGGTTGCTGCTGCGACTGAAACTGCAACACATCGAACCGTACATTACGGTGGAACCGTCGATCATGCTGCACTTCACCGCTGACGCGGCCGAATGTGAATGCAGCTATCGCCTGCAGGTGGTTCGCGGCAGCATTTCGGCGTTTCGCCTGCGCTGGCCGCAGTGGAAACAGCAGGGCTGGATCGTCACCGACACTGAACTCCCTTCAAATCTTGAAATATCCACGGCGACCACGGCGGATGACACCGACAGTCTGCAGTTTGTATTTCTGGAACCGACGCGAGGTGCTCCGGAAATTCGTTTCCGGGCCCGACGGCCGATCGTGGGGGCGGGTGAGCCGTTTGTCATTTCGTTTCCCGTCTCGGATTCCGTCCGCGCGCCGGCGACCAAGCTGGCAACAGTGACCGCCGAGAATGTCGAAGTGGCTCTTCGTCCGACCGAAGGTACGATGGTCCCGTCGCTCGTCGATTCCCCCACCCGCTTTCCTTTGCCACGGGAATGGCAGTCCCTGCCCCGCACCGATTACCGGCTCGAAACCGTCCGCCCCGAACTGCTCGTGGCACTCTCGGTGCATACTCGAAAAATTCAGGGGACGACCGAACTCGCCGCGGGCATTCGCGGGGGCGTCGTCACCACTCGGCAGAAATTTCTGTTCGACATCGCCTACGAACGCGTGTCACAACTGAGATTCAGCGTGCCCGAGGGGACCAGCGGCGACCAGTTCAAGTTCTTTTCCGGAAATGAACGCAAACTGAATTCAGTGGCCATCCCCGCCAGCAACGGCAGCCTGGCCGAGATCCGGGTGACACTCGAAGCGCCCAGCATCGGACATGTGGAAATCGAGGCGCAGCATACCAGTCCCGAATCGAAAGCGACGGCGGCTGATCCGACCACCCGATTGCTCATTCCCGTGCTGAAATCGCTGGATGTCGAGATCTCCGAGGCGCAGTTGACGATTCAGGACTCGGCCGCACGCGATGCGGTCGTAGAAGGATCGGGCTGGCACCGCAGGCTGAGCCCCGATGGCTCGTTTGTGTGGACCACCAACACGCTGCCGACACCGCTGTCGGTCACACTCTCCCGCAACTTTGCCCGTCCGCACCGCATGCAGGCCCCGAAGGCCCTCATCCGCTCGGTGATCACCGCGGGCGGAATCATTGAGAACCGCGCCCAATACCGGCTGTCTGAGGGAGTGTCGCAGATTCAAGTCACACTGCCGCGAGAACTGCGCACCAGTGACATCGAATTTTGGTGGAACCGCAACGAATTGGCCGTGACTCCCGAACTCGTGGCGGACTCCGGCATGATTCGTTACGACATTTTGCTCCCGGAACGGTCGGGGTCCTCGGATCGGGTGCTGACGATTAACTACCGCTCGCGAATCGGCACGGCCAGCCGGCTCGGCTCGGCATACCGCCTGATCGCCCCGCACCTGCCTGACGATTTGCGGCTCGGTCAGGTCTACTGGGATGTGGAACTGCCCTACCAGGAGCACCTGTTCACGGTCCCCGAAGGCTATGCGTCGGCATTTCGCTGGGAATTTGGACGCACACTCTGGAGCCGGCATCCGGAGATGTCGGACCAGGAACTGCAGGCCTGGTTCGGCACGGCCTCTGGACCAGCGCCACCCACGATTCGCCCGGGTGACAATCATTACCTGTTCGCCTCGACCGGTGCCGCGCCGGACCTGGAATTCCACTCGCTCCGCAAATGGAGCCTGACGCTGTTGGGCGCCGGCTTCGCGCTGGTACTGGGCCTGCTGGTCACACGCTGGCCGGCGGCCCGGCATCCTGCTGTGCTGCTGGCATCGGTCTTTTTCGTTGCACTGTTGGCGGTCTGGTACGCAGAACCGGTGCTGGTCCTGTTGCAACCGGCACTGCTGGGTTCCGTGCTGGCGATGCTGGCCAGTGGATTTCAGTCGCTGCAGCTCCGCAGTCGACAGCGAGTGCTCTTGTCGCTTGGTCCGGCCAGCGGTTTGTCCGTCCCCGCGGCGTCGCAGCCGAAGATGCAGGCCGTGGCCATTGGGTCCAACGAACAGACGTCGGTCCGACTGCAGGCGGAACTGGCCCCGGCCCCCGAACGCGGGTCGAGCCAGATGTCCGGACGCTTGTCGGAAACGGGATCGCACACATGACCGGTTTGACACGCTGCCGGGTCCGTATGTGTGCAAGGCTGCTGAGCATTGCGGGGATTCTAATCGCTGGCGGACTGGCACTGACCATTCACGCCGACGAAGTCGAAGGGTTCAATGAAACCGATTCACAGATTCGGCGAATCAAGGTTCCGGTCCAGCGACTCGATGCCTGGCTCAAAGGAGACTGGCAGCCACTGCCACTCAGTGAGATTGAGCGGCACTTTGATGACGCCGGCCGGTTGATCGTGCGTCCCACGCCGCAGATCGAACAAGCCGAATATTCCGCGACCTTTGCCGACGGCGAAATCCGTAGCGGCCAGTTCTCGTGGTCGGTTCACCGGTCCGCCAACTCGCCGGCGGTTCTGGCACTCGGCTCGTTGAACCTCAATCTGCAGAACCTGGCCTGGACCCATCGTAACCAGCCAGCCACAAAACAGCCGGTGATCTGTGGTATTTCTCCGCAGGGACACCCCTTATTGCTCGTCGAATCGCCGGAAGGCACCGTCACCGGAACGTGGTCCGCCTCGGGCCGGCAACTGGCGGCCAGCACCGAATTCGACCTGCAACTTCCCAGGGCGAACCGTTCGATTCTGAATCTGCAGGTGCCCCGCGGCATCGTCGTGACGAGTTCTGTGGGCGAAGTCCAACCCCTCTCGCAGGCCGCACTCGCCGAGACTTCCCCCTGGCAGGTGCGTCTGGGGGGCCGCACGCGCACGCGACTGCGGTTTACGATGGCCCCCGATCCGGCTGCCGCTCGACCCCGCAATGTGGTGCGTTCGAACATCAACTACGTCGTACGGGCAGATGCCGTGCGAATTCTCGCAGATTTCGAATTCGACGTGCTCGAATCGTCCGTGAACGAACTGGTGTTTTCCCTGACGCCGGAAGTGCAGGTGACTTCGGTCGAATACGGCGATGGAGTGCCGATGTTGTGGACACAACACACCGTGGACCAGGAACCGGTGGTCACCGTCAAATTCCCCGAACCGATTTCGGGCCCTGGCACAAAATTTCAATTGCGGGCGATCTCACAGGTCAAACAATTCGGACCACGGGAACTGCCCCGCATTCAACCTCTGCAGGCCGTCGTCGCCGACTGCAAGGTTGTGCTGGGCCTGCAATCTCCCTTCACGGCGGCCGATGTGCGGGCTGACGGTTACCGGCAACTCAGCCTGACGACCGGGGGCGACGGAGAAACGCTGCAGTTCCGCCAGTACCAACCGGGGGCGACGATAACCGTGGTCCCGGCAGAAAATCGGTCTGACCTGACATGTCGGGCCGTGTCACTGCTGCAGTGCGACAGCAACCAGACGAACCTGACCACACAACTGGAATGCAGTGCCTTTGCGGGTTCGGTCTATTCGCTGTCGTTCCGCATTCCCGCCGAGTGGGAGGTGTTCGACGTGCGGAGCGTCGATTCCAGTTCCGACCGCGAACTGACCGGCCACGAAATCCGCGAGGCCCCGCAGAACGGGCCGATGTTGCGGGTCGATTTTCGTAATTCCATCAATTCCTCGCATCCGCAGCGGTTTCGCATCCTGGCAAGACGGCGTCCCTCGAAGACGGGCGACCAGTTGACGCTTCCCTTGTTCGCCCCGGCGGGGGCCACTTCGGTCGAGCATCTGGCGGTCGTCTCTGCCGACCACGAATGGCGACCGACATTGGTCGATCCGACCAGCGCCGAATCGGTCAGCCTCGAATCGCTTCCCGTTGAATATCGGAGTCTCGACTTCCTGGCCAACCGACTCGCCGACCCGCTTGGCAGTCCGGTGGTGTTCCGCAGTTTCGGAGCAGCCGACGCCGTCGACCTTCGCCTGGATCCGGTGTCCGCCAACAGTTCTGCCGACAAGTCGGATGACGATCCGCCCCAGGCCGCGGGCCCGGTCAAATCGGTCGTGCAACTTGATCGCGATCCGAAACGAGTTCAGGAAACCGGTCCCGTCGCCATCGAGACCACGTTGCGCATTTCGGATGCCGTGGCCGGATTCGATGAATACCGGGCGCGCATTCACACCACGACGTGGGACGATAACCACCCGCTGCGATTTCGCCTGCCACCGCCGGCCGAATTGATGGCGGTTTCCGTCGCCGGGAAGAGCCTGTCGATCGCTTCCGAACAGGGGCATTTTGTGGTTCCCAAGCCCAGCCGGGAACCAGGAACGGCCGGCGGTGCGATGACCATTGAAATTGACTACCGGGTGCCCGCCGAATTGCGGGCCCTGCCCGATCGCCGCGCGGTGCTGATCCCCACGCCGATGGCTCCGGTGCTGAAGTTCGATCTGTCGATTCTCGTATCGCCGCACCTGACCATCGAAGCTGCCGGGGGTTGGATGCCGCCGGAGTCGCAGTCCGAAGCCCGAGAGGGCTGGCAGCGGTTGCTGGGCCCGTTCGCCAGCCGACAGAACGATCGCTGGTTCAACCCCCTGGATCTCTCGAAATGGCGGCAGTCGTTGCGGACGGCGGGCCGCAGCCTGCAGTCTTCGACCGATCTGACAGTGCAGCGGACGCAGTTCGCCAGCCTGCCTGCAGACCTGCAGATTGTGGTCTGGCAGAACTCTTCAGTCACCGGAACGACCATTGCCGCCTGGGCTCTGTGTGGCTGGCTGTGCCTGATTTGTCGCATGCACCCCTTCCGCGGCACTCGGGTCATCGGGGCTATCGTTCTGGCGGGACTCTGTGCCGCCACCCATCTGGCTCCTCTCGTTTACTCACAGATCACGGCGGGTGGGCTGGTGGGGTTCGTGGTGGCGGCGCTGCTTCCCAACGCAATCCTGAAATGGCGGCAGGCTCCCGCCGTGGTGCTGGCACAAAATTCCGTGGGCAGCACCCGCACCTACATGTCGGCGAGCCTGCTGCTCATCGCTTCGCTTTCGACCGTGTTAACGATTTGGTGCGGCCGCCTGGCTGACGCCCAAGACAACCCGTCGGGATTGCCAGCCAGGCCCGACGCCCGGGGCGCGGCAACCCGGCGGACATTTGATGTGATCATCCCGGTGCACGAAAACGGAGCACCGCCCGAGACTCCCGAGCTGGTGTATGCCCAGCAGGAACTGCTTGATTTTCTGCAACAACGAGCCAGTCAGCAAAGTCCACCCCCGTATTTGATCGGTGCCTGTCATTATGCTGGTCAGCTCGATGGTTCACGGCAGATTTCCGTGAAAGCCAGTTTTGATGTGCATGTCTTCGCAACGGAGCCGATCGTGCACGTCACGCTTCCCGTCGGAAACGCGAACCTGGGTGGCAACGACGCGTGCCTGGTCAATGGCCAGGCGTTCCCCCTGCTGAACAGTCGCAACGGACGTGGCGTACTGATCGGCTTGCCCGGTTTAGCTCCCGAACCTGCTGCCCCCCTGCCTCCGCAATCCGAGAACGCCGGCGCCAACGCCAGTGAACCGGCCGTTCCGCTTGCATTCGCCAGCCCGATCCGCCAGCAGACGTTTCACATTGAACTGAAACTCGAGCCCCCGACCGAAGTGAGCTCCGAGGGACTTTCGGCCGCCGTCGTGTCGATTCCCGAAACTTTCCGCACCCAGGCCAGCTTCAGCAGTTCAGTACCCGAACTGGTCATCGGCCTGGCCGCGGGAGACGTGAATCGCAAAAACGGACCGGCCGTCTGGCCCCAGACGTCGCGACAATCGCTGACTCCGGCCCCCTGCCGCCAGCTTGTGTATCGCTGGGGCTCGCGCGCCGAGCTCGAAGCGCCGCCCGTTACGGAAGCCCAGGTCGAACAATCGTGCCTGGCCGATTTCCTGCCCGGCGCCCTGCAACTGCGTTATCACCTGGGGTATCGGTCCAAGACGGGCCGACTGGATGCTGTCCGCTGGGATTTGCCCCCCGGCCACGTGCTGCAGTCGATTCAGGCTCCGCATGTTTCGGGCTACCGGTTCCGGCCCCTGGCGAATGGTCACCGGGAACTCCTCATCGAGTTTTCGAAACCGCAGGCGGACGAATTCTCGATCACGGCGACATTCGTGGTCGATTTCGATCCACAGAAATCTCCGTTCCAACTGCAGTTCATGAATGCTGGCCGGACCACCGGTGCCGACCGACTTCGTATCGAAAACCGATTGAACCAGGTCGCGATCCGTCACGCGTCGGATTGGCTCATCACGCTTTCGGAAGAGTCTGCCACGCTCGCGACGGTGAAGCCCAAATCGGTCGATCAGTTTTTGAAAGAATGGAACCCCACCGGGGCCCGGCCGCAACTGGCGTTTGAACTCGACCAGGTCGATCAGCTTAGCGTCTCCGTGGCGGCGAAGCAGTTCTCGCCTACAGTGCGGGGCACCTCCATCGGCCGCGTCTCGGCTCACCGTCTGGATTGGACCTACGACGCCGAAGTTGAACAGCCCGCGGTATCTCGTTTCATTTACCGCCTGCAGGTCGATCCTCAACTACGCGTCCGGAACGTGACGGTCAAAGAGGCAGGCGCCGACCGCCTGCTGCGCTGGTCGCGTGT
Source organism: Planctomycetota bacterium (assembly GCA_018242565.1). Taxonomy (GTDB): domain Bacteria; phylum Planctomycetota; class Planctomycetia; order Planctomycetales; family Planctomycetaceae; genus JACQFH01. Next base: position 25,770 of record JAFEBR010000999.1, read on the forward strand.
GCGAGATACGCTGGTGCTCTTTTTGAATGACCGAGCCACACGCACCCAAGCAATTCGAGTCGAAGCCAGCTTGCCAATATCGGGAACCCGAGAGTTTGTCCTGCCCCGTATCCAGTTTCTCGGGGCGGTCGCTGGCCCGGAACGACTGGAAGTCTTCGGCTCACAAGACACGCTCGTACACTTTACGAATCCCGATGATTTCCCGCTGACCGCGACTCCCACCGAGCGTCCGACCAACACCGCTGAACGCCTCGTGCTCAGCCTCGATGTCTTGCCGCAACACGTGATGCCCCGCCTGATTGTCGAACGCATGCCGTCCAAGGTGTTCGCCGAAATGACGACGATTCTGAAGCGTGACCAGCAATCGTGGCAGGCCACCACGGCGATCGCGTTTCGAATTCTGTCGGGGCAGGTGTCTGAGTTTTCGATCGATATGCCCGAGGACGTCGCCACGGGCATGGAAATCACAACGCAGCCGAAGGCGCAAATCACCAGGCTGAATGAAGCTGACGGACGGGTCCAGTTCCAAATGCATACCGCCGAGTCGATTCAGACGCGAATGGTGGCGATCCTGGCCCATCCTGGGCACCATATCCACCAGCCATGGAAATTGCCCGACATCCGTACAGGACAGGTGGTTGTCGGTTCTTCTCAAATTATTGTCTGTGGCGATGGAATCGAACCGTTTGAGCCGACGCTGCAACCTGACGCCACGGCCAAAGTACCTGATTGGCTCGAGTCGACCGACCTGCCCGAAATCCCGCAGAATTCGCGAATCTACTCATGGCGCGGGACTCAGCCTTTTCTGGAATTTCGCGAACCGCGAAAGAAACGACAGACGCAGATCGATACGGCACAACTCGATGTCTGGTGCGATGCCGACGGGACGCTGCGCGGCTGGCTGGGGCTCGCACTAGCGGACAGCGACGAAAGCCGCGTGGAACTCACCTGGCCGGCAGGCTGTCGCCTGTCATCCCTGTACGCCGCCGGACGGTTTCTGGACCACACCGCCGCGGCGGCCCACGACTCAAGCCAGTTGCAGGTACAGTTGCCGGCCGATCCCACCGAACCGGTCGTCTGGCTGTCGTGGGTCTTTCCGTCACAGTCGGCCCCGGCGCTCACACGGCCCCTGGCCTTGCCGATTCCCTGGCCCCGCGACCTGCCGGTCCAGCACCTGGCCGTCAATGTGCACTCGGCCGGCGAGTATCGGCTGGAAACGCATGCCGCGGCAGTCTCCGCTGCGGGCACACACCATGAACCCGTCTCACCAACCCTGCTCGTGACGAATGACGAACGCCGCGATACAGACAGCCTCGTCGGCCAGCGTGCGGATGTCGATCTGGGTGGCACTGGGATGACGCCGCATCTCGACAGCCTCGTGCAGATTCGAAATAACCGAACCTGGCGCGGCTTATTCGCTGTGCTGTGGGCCGGTACTGGGGGCCTGCTGGCCTGGTTCAGCGCCAAACTGCGTCGCTGGCTGACGGCACGCGAACTGATCGCGTGGCTGGTCCTGGCGGTGAGTACCTGGCTGACCTGCTCGCCCGTGTGGGGCCTCGGCTTTCTGGGCATCGCCTGCGCCCGCCTCCTCGCGAGCCGAGGTACCGGGAGCGTTTCACCAGATCCTGCTTCCGCCGCTGCCAGTGCCAACTGAGGTGTTGCTGGCGATTGTTCCAGACTGGCACACGGCAACAGGCCACGCGGGAATTACGACGAGAACCGATTCAACCAGCTTACGCTGGCCGTTCGCCAAAGCGTTGCGTCGCCAGGGTCGTGGCGACCCGAATGGCCTCGATCATGCCGTCAGCCTGAGCTTTCCCCGTCCAGGCGATGTCGAACGCCGTTCCATGACTGGGGCTGGTGCGGACGATGGGCAAACCCAGAGTCACATTCACGGCCCGCCGCATGCCAAGCAGTTTGAGCGCGATGTGCCCCTGGTCATGGTACATGGCGACGACTCCGTCGAATTCGCCCGCCACTGCGCGTTGAAAAACCGAATCGGCGGGATAAGGCCCCGCTGCGGCCACGCCCGCCTGCACGGCCTCGGTGACGGCGGGACGGATCACGACCGCCTCTTCATCGCCAAATAAGCCTTCCTCGCCCGCGTGAGGATTCAGCGCACAGACACCAATTCGCGGATGGGCAATACCCAACGACCCCAGAAACGTGTCGAGCAGACCGATTGTTTCCAGAATCCGGCCGCGTGTGAGCAGTTCCGGCACACTGCGAATCGACGTATGCAACGTTGTGTGCGCGACCCCCAGGCCCTGCGGTAACCGGTCGGACAAAGCCGTACCGGGCAAATAGAGCATCATCGCAAAATCACGGACACCGCAGATTTCCGCCAGGATTTCGGTATGTCCGGGGTAGTTCAAGCCGGCCAGATGCAGCGCTGCCTTACTCAGCGGGGCCGTCGCAATCGCATCGACCTGACGGGCCAGAGCCGCTTTCGCGGCGGCCACGAGCCAGTCGAAGGCCGCCCGACCAGCACGCGGATCATTTACACCCACCGGCACTTGATCGAGATCGGTCGCGTTCGGGTCCCAACAGGGCAGGCAATCGGCCGCCGGCTGCGCCTGATCCAGACGGTCTACGGCCGCGACCCGCAACGGCAACCGAACCGCTTCGATGGCCCGCCGTAAAATGTTTACGTTCCCGAAGACGATCGGCCGACACCAGTCGCACAAGCGGCCGTCATGCCAGGCGCGGACCAGCACCTCGGGGCCCACACCGGCCACATCTCCCATCGTCAATGCAATTTGCGGCAACATGGCGGGCATGCAATCAGGCAAAACAATCCGCCTGTTCGAACCGCACCCCGTTCGCATCTTTGGCCGAGATCGTGGGGCTCTCCACCGGCCACTTCACAGCCAATGTCGGATCGTTCCAGAGCACTGTCCGTTCGTCCTGCGGCACCCACACGTCAGTGCATTTATAGATCACCTCAGCCGCATCGCTGATGACGCAAAATCCATGTGCGAAACCCGGAGGGACATACAGTTGCCGACGATTCGCTTCGCTGAGTTCCAGGCCGAACCATTTGCCAAAGGTCGGCGAACTGCGGCGCAGGTCAATTCCGACATCGAAAATCGCCCCGCGCACGGCCCGCACCAGCTTTCCCTGGGGACGGGTCAACTGATAGTGCAGTCCACGCAACACGCCACGCCGTGACGACGAATGGTTGTCCTGTACGAACTCTACGTCGATGCCAGCGGCGGCGAACTTTGGCCGCTGAAATGTTTCCATGAAGAACCCGCGGTCATCGCCAAAAACCTGCGGCTCGACGATGACCAGTCCAGGCAGTTCGGTGGGAATGAATTTCATGTCACTTTGTTCTCAAGGCAGAAGTGTGAGCCTAAACAGGTAGTGTACCATCCAGCCGGAAATCATACACCTTGCTTCGCTTGCGGTGGCATCGCGCCCGGGACACCGCTACGATTTTCTGATTCCATTGATGAATGCGTGGCAACTTGGGATCGCGGCAGTGCCGCCACGCGGATTTTGCCAAGAGACGGTGTATAATGCAGGACGAATTGTTTTCCGTGGCCGGGCAGGTGGTGGTGGTTTCCGGAGGCAGCCGAGGCATCGGCGAGGCGCTGGCGGCCGGCTTTGTACAACGCGGCGCGCAGGTGATTATCACCGGCCGCGAAGCCGCCACGATTGAAAAAACGGCGTCAGACATTTCGACAGGCCCGTTGCCCGCCGTTCCCATGGTGTGTGACGTGGCCCAACTGGAAGACATCGATCAATTGGTGAAGGGCGTCGTTTCCCGTTTCGGACGGATCGACACCCTCGTCAATGTCGCCGGCGTCAATAAACGCAAGAAAGTCGAGACCTTTTCACCCGACGAATATGACTTCATTTTGAACGTGAATCTGCGAGGGCTGTTCTTCTTGTCGCAGGCCGTGGGGAAACAGATGATCGCGCAGAAAAGCGGCACGATCATCAATATCGACTCGCTCAACACGAACTCGCCGTTGAAAGGCGTCATGCCGTACGCCATCAGCAAAGCCGGCGTGAGCATGATGACTCGCGGCATGGCTGCCGAGTGGGGAGAACACCGGATCCGCGTGAATGCGATCGCCCCGGGCTTCATTCTGACCGACATGACCAACAAACTCTGGTCGAACCCGACGATGCAGAAATGGGGCAACGACAACACCCCGCTGAAACGCCTGGGGCGGGTCGACGATCTCGTGGGGACCGCGATTTACCTGGCATCGCAGGCTTCGGCGTTCATGACCGGACAGGTCCTGTATGTCGATGGCGGCATGTCGGCCGGTACCCTCTGGCCCATCGAATTATAGTCTAGAAGGCTTCCCTGCTCGCCTGGCGTTACTTCAGGTCCGACCAACCGTGCCCCGGACTCCGGGACCCGCAGGCGGGTTCCGGAAGACTGACCTGGTGGACATTACCAGCGACACGTGAATTCGACTGCAAATCGTGAACATGATCGACCCCGGCGAAGTCATTTCTCGAAACTTGACCGACGTGAAACGGCGGATGCAGGCCGCGTGCGAGCGTGCAGGACGTTCGTCCGCCTCTGTTTCGCTGGTGGCGGTCACGAAATATGCCGAACTCGACTGGGTGCGGGCGATTGTCGCACTGGGAATGCAGGAACTGGGGGAAAATCGTCCGCAACAACTGTTGCAGCGTGCTGATCAGATCACCGCTCCCGTGCAGTGGCATCTGATTGGCCCCTTGCAGCGAAACAAGGTGCGTGCCTTGCTGCCGCGGGTGACCCTCATCCATTCGGTCGACAGTGTCCGCCTGCTGGAAGCGATTGAACGAATTGCAGGTGAACTGCAACTGCAACCTCGCGTTCTGCTGGAAGTCAATCTGAGCCAGGAAGAGGCCAAGCACGGTTTCTCGGAAGCCGAACTGCGTGACGCCTGGACCTCGATCCAGACGCTGCAACACACCCAAGTCATGGGCCTGATGACAATGGCAGCCTATTCTGAACAGGCCGAAGAGGCCCGACCGGTCTTTTCGCAACTGTGCCGTTTGAAAAACGAATTGAGCCAGCAAATGCCCGCCGCACGGGCGGATCAATTCCGTCACTTATCGATGGGGATGACCGGAGATTTCGAAGTGGCCATCGAGGAAGGGGCGACTTTAGTCCGCATTGGCAGCGCCCTGTGGCAAGGTCTGGAAGCGCCATCTGAATAACCGACCGAATGAAAGACCGCGGTCAGAATGCCGGGCCACGACCAGGATACAAAGGCACTGATGTGACCGCGGACTCACTACGGCGACTGCGGAGAATTGCGAGTCGCCGCCGATGTTCCCGCCGGTGCTGACTCAGGATTCGCCGCTGGCTGCGGCGCCGCCTGCTCGGCTTCAGTCGCAGTGATCAGTCCGTCGTGGTCGAGATCGAGCTTATTAAACAACGACAGGGGGCCCAGGAACTCGCGCTGTGACACATCCCCGTCACGGTTGCGATCCATCTTGCGGAACCAATCGGGACCTGCCGACGGGACCTGGATGATCGGTGCCGTGGTATCGCCCCGGTTGTTCATCGGCTGGTTGCGAAACAGCACCGGTTTTCCCAAACCCAGGTCGGCCCGAAAGCGACCGGCCAGTTCGACCGCGGTAATCGAGTCGTCGCCATCCACATCAAACGCTTTCAGGCGTTCAAAGCCATGAGCCAATTCGCGCCGACTTAAACGGCGGTCGTTATTCTGATCCATGACTTCAAACACGGACTTACCGTCGTGAGAGATCACCATTTCGATTCGACTTTGAGACGCCGCCGACTCTTGATCAATGTACGCCAGAATCTCGTCAAGCGTGACCATGCCGTCGCTGTTCCGATCGACCGTCTTGAAGTCGGCATCGGGTAACCCAAGAGCCGGAAATTCTGCTTCCGACAGGTAACCATTCTTGTCGCCATCGGCTGATTTGAATTTGGTGGTCCTGATCAACGCTCGGCTATCCTTGAGGTTGGATCGATTGGGTGAAACATGCATCTGCAGGCCCACACCGGCCGCGGACAAAGTCACGCGGCCCGTCTTGGTGTCGGCGGTGGTCGCTTTCATGCGATCGTCAACGACAGTCAGTCGCGCTTTGCCTTTCGCCGCCTGCCCTAACTGAGCTTCGAGCACGAGTTGTGGTTCAGGCCGTTTCAAAAAGGCCTGCAATTCGGCTTTGTTCCAGGTGCCATCGGCGTTTTGATCGAATTCCGCAAAGGCCGCGTCAGACACCGGCAGAAACCGTCGCTCAATTGACGGTTCGGCCTTGGGATCCGGCGTCTGCCCATAGCGCTGCAGAATCTTCTCGACCGCCAAGGTCGCTGTGGCTTCGTTATCAAACAACAGAAACGGTTGATCGGTCGCGGCACTTGCCCCGATTACGGGCTGATTGGGCAATTGTGGATTGCGGAACGGCTGCAATTCTTCGATCGTAAACGCTTCGTCTTCGTCCAGATCGAGCTTGCGCAAAGTTCGCGCCGCGGCGGCCAGTTCCTGGCGTGACAATCGGCCATCGTGATTGAGGTCCAGCAAACCAATCAGATCGACCCCTTGCGATGCCCGTTGAGGTTTTACCGACAGTTCAAACGTATTTCCGAACACTCGGTCGAGATAGCCACCGAGTTCATCGGCAGAAACTTTGTCGTCGGCAGGCGCGAGATCGACAGCCTCCCAGCGTTCCGCCAGCAGAATTGTGTCGCGTGCCGTTGGAGATTTCACCAGCGGCGGGACATTTTTGGCCTCGTCGCGGTTCAACACGCCATCGGCGTCTTTATCGTAGTTTTTGACAATTTGTGCTGCAAATGCTTCGCGGACCGCTTTCAATCCATGGCCATCAACCTGAAGCCGCACCTGAATGAACAAGGGTGAGGTCGGTGCCAGCAGCACGAGATTCTGCACATCGCGATCGGCCTCGGCGGCCGAAAGCGCCGCGGGGGCCGCTTCCCAAGCCGCGAACAGGCCAGCCGCGACTAAGCCAGCCGACGTAAACAGCCGCGACAGGGAACGCCGAATTGTGCGCCCAGTTCTATTCATGATGACCTTGTTGATCGTTTTGGCCGAAATCTTTGTTCATGCTATCTGCCCGGTACGCGAATTTCCAGATGAAA
>JAFEBR010001000.1 GCA_018242565.1 Planctomycetota bacterium
CCCGTTTCGCGGCTCAGCGCAATCGAGAACTTTTGTGCTTCGGCCACCGCCGAGCGCTTTGCTGCGCCCGTATGCAGAAATGCATCTTGATAGTTGACCGCTCCGATCAGTGCCTCGCTCACGCGATTCATGGCAATGCTCATGACTCACCTCTGTAGACAGAACAAGACAAATTCATGGCCCGGTACTTTCACCATAGACTTTGTTTCGACGGGGTCAATTGCGATCAATCAGTTCTATAGGAATTGTAATTCTCACTTCGCTCGCGCGCGGTGTGCCGCGCGCGACAAGGCAGGCTGGTGAAGGTGAGAGCCGCAACGGCCCCACAGATCGAGTGACGTTGGCGCGCTCACAGGCTGCAACACACATCAATAACCCACGACATCCTTGCCGTTTCGACAGAAACAGCGTCTCAACAGAATTATTGCTGGTGGACACAAATGTTTCTGCCGCGCCGGCAACCTGGCATGCCATCCGGCACGACACTTGAAAGTTGGGTCCCCTTGTGGAAATCGCCGAACACACCCGGGTGGTCGTCCCGCCGTTCGGCACGATGAGACCAGCAAACTCGCATTCAACCGCCGCTCGCGATCAAGAGACCGACTAGCGCCCCCGCGATCACGGCGATTGGCTCGGGAAATTTTTTGAATCTCCAGAGCAGGCCGATCGTGGCACCGCAGATCAGCATCTTGCCGACGTCAAGCCCGCCGCTTGCCGCGGGCAACGTCCGTTGTCCCAGCACGACAACCGCCCCCGCAATTGCCCCGATCGCCGCTGCGGTGACACCATCAACGAACGCAATAATTCCGGGCCGTTTGCCATGCTTCTTGAAATACGGAGCGGGCAGTATCGTCAGCAGGTAGCACGGCAGGAACGTCGCGAGGGCCGCTACCGAGGCCCCCGCCAATCCGGCGACGTGATATCCGATAAAGGCCACGGTAATCACCACCGGCCCGGGAGTGATCATCGCCACCGCCACGGCATCGAGGAACTGCTGGTCAGTCATCCAGTGGTATTCCGACACCACGCCACTGTGCAGAAAGGGCACGATGGCCAATCCACTGCCAAATACAAACGCCCCCGCCTTGGTGAAAAACAGAGCCAGTTGCCCGAGCGTCTCCCAGTTGAGGGCCGTGCGAATCGGACTGGCCCCAGCCCCTTCGCCGACGACCGCCTCCCCCAGCGGCGCCTGCCACCCCAGCCACGCAGCACTCAACCGTAAGGGCCAGACCAGCAACGCACCGGCGGTTGTCATGTTCCGCGACGACCGCCACCTCCTGGCTCCCCAGGTGACAAACCCCGCCCCCAGAAACAGGACCAGACTTTCATCCGCGGTCGCAATGGTGTATCCCGCGCTCAACAAATAGATCATCCACAGCAGAGGATCCTTTCCAATCGTCTTGGCGGTCAATTTGTAAGCGCTGAGGGTGATGATCCCGATCACACAGGCCCCCACGCCGTAAAACACGCTTTGCATCCACGGCAGTCCGCCGTAAGCGGCATACGCCTGCCCGAGTGCAACCACCATCAGAAACGACGGGACGACAAACGCCACCCCCACGAGCGTCGCCCCCAGCACGCCGTAATGCACGTAGCCCAGGTAAATCGCCAGTTGAGCAGCCAGCGGACCGGGCATCAACTGGGCCAGTGTCAGCCCCTCTTTATAGTCGGCCTCGCTGATCCATTGCCGTTGCTCGACGAGATCGCGATGCATGTACCCAACCAGCGCCACCGGCCCGCCGAAACCCAGCATGCCCAACCGCCAGATGTAGGCAATCAACTGCCACAGCGAATATCGAGGCGCCGATGCGCTGGAGCACTCGGCGGCGTCTGGGCTCAACTCGTCCACCATCCCTGAATCCTCAAAACCTGACAGGCCACGGTCACGCTCATTCATGCCGGGTGGCAACACGCGTCATTTCCGTCTCTGTGTGTTCCCGAGCCACCTCGTTCGCGACACGCCCAGCCGCAGGATAGTCTTCGCTCCGCGAGAATGCGAATCTCCCAAGGCCGGTTGAAGCCGGCTGCGTCTGACGGCCAGAACCTCGCTCTCCTTCTGCCGCCGGTTCGCCGCGTCGCAAAATCCCTGACCAGACCGTTATAATAATGCTCTGGTAACGACCTGCGTTTGATCGTTAACACTTGAGCTTTGGGATGATTTTCATGCGCGCGATTTCAGTATTCGCCCTTCTGGTCATGAGCCTTGCCGGCCCGATTCGCATCTCGCGAGGCGAAGAGGTCGATTTCACCCGTGACGTGCGACCGATCTTGTCGCGGCACTGCTTCAAGTGCCACGGTCCCGATGCCAAAACCCGCGAAGGCGGTTTACGGCTGGATCAGGCCGACAGCGCGCTGCGCGGCGGCAGTTCGGGTGAACCGGGCATCGTGCCGGGCAAACCCGAAGCCAGCGAAGTCATTCGGCGGATCCTCTCGCACGACGAGAGCGAGATCATGCCACCGCCCACGACGAAGCTCCCCCTCACGGCAGAGCAGAAAGACATTCTGCAACGCTGGGTGAAACAGGGGGGGGTCTACGTACCACACTGGTCATTTGTCGCTCCGCGTCAGGTGCCGCTGCCCAAAGTGTCTCAACCGGCCTGGCCTCGTAACGCCATTGATTATTTCATTTTGAGCCGTCTCGATCGCGAAGGCCTGGTTCCTTCGCCCGAAGCCGATCGCGACACGCTGGTCCGTCGCCTGTATCTCGATCTGCTGGGCATCCCGCCTTCACCGGAAGAAGCCGAAGCGTTCCTGAAAGACCCGTCGCCGAATGCGTACGACGCGTTGGTCGACCGCCTGTTGAAATCTCCCCACTATGGCGAACGCTGGGCTCGCAAATGGCTCGATCTCGCCCGGTACGCCGATACAAACGGTTACGAGAAAGACCGCGGTCGATCCATGTGGCCGTACCGCGACTGGGTTATCAACGCCATCAACCAGGACATGCCATTTGACCAGTTCACGATCGAACAGATCGCCGGTGATCTGCTGCCAGGGGCCACGCTGTCGCAGCGAATCGCCACCGGGTTCCATCGCAACACGATGCTCAACGAAGAAGGGGGCATCGATCCGCTTGAATTTCGGTTCTATGCCATGACCGACCGGGTCGCCACGACCGGCACCACCTGGCTGGGCCTGACGATGGTCTGCTGCCAGTGCCACACCCATAAGTACGACCCCGTTTCACAGCGTGAGTACTACCAGGTGATGGCGTTTCTCAATAACGCCGATGAACCGCCGCTCGATATTCCCCAGCCGGAAATCACGGCTCGCCGCACCGAAATCGAAAAGCAGATCCAGCAACTCACCGACGATTTACCCAACCGCTTTCCCCTGCCGGGCGACTACCAATGGCACACCGCCGTTCCCGTTACGGCCAGTTCAGCCGCCGGTGCCACCCTCGAAACGCAACCCGATCATTCGGTCCGCGTCTCGGGCACCGATCCCGACAACGACACGTACACCCTGGTGTTCGAGACCAATCTGCCCCGCATCGACGCGCTGCGACTGGAAGCCCTCGCCGATCCGGCACTCCCCAGCCAGGGACCGGGCCGCACGCCCCATGGCAATTTCGTGTTGACCGAGTGGAAAGCCCAGATCGCTACATCAGCCGACGGCCCGACCCGACCCGTCAAATTCTCACAGCCCACAGCCGATTTTTCGCAGGAGAGTTTTCCCGTAGCCCATGCGATCGATGGTCAGGACCGCACCGGTTGGGCGATCCACGGACCGGGAAAATGGAACGTCAACCGCACGGCCACGTTCCCCATTGATTCCGAAACCAAAGCCAGCGGCCCCATCCGCTGGACGATTCAACTCGAACAGAAATACGGCACGCACCACACCCTGGGCAAGTTCCGCGTCCTGTACGGTGTCCGCAATACCGATGACCGTCCCGAAACGGTTCGCCGCCGCGAGCACCTCGAACAAAAAATGAACGCCTGGGTCGACCGCGAATCCTCACGACTCACGCACTGGAAAGTCCTGCGACCGACAGAGGCGCGTGCCAACCTGCCGATCCTCACGATTCTCGACGATGACTCGATTTTCGCTTCGAGCGATCAGACGAAACGCGACGTTTACGATCTCAAATTCAAAACGGACTTGCGCGGCATCACCGCCCTGCGCATTGAAGCCATCCCCGATGATCGACTGCCCATGCGCGGTCCGGGGCGGGTCTACTACGAAGGGCCATTCGGCAACTTCTATCTGACGAATCTCACACTGACCGCCAATGGCCAGCCCGTGAAATTCGCGAGGGCTTCCAACTCGTTCGCCGACGGCCGCAATACGGCGGCCACGGCGATTGACGACGACCTGCAATCGGGCTGGTCCGTCAATGGCGGCCAGGGGCAGACGCATTGGGCGGTTTTCAATCTGGCCGAGCCTCTGACCGAAACCCGCGAACTCGCGCTGCAGATGGTGTTCGAACAGTACTACGCCTGTGGATTGGGCCGATTCCGCATCTGGGCCACAACCGATCCGCAACCGGCCGAAGCGGCCAACATTCCCGCCGCGATCGAACAGATCCTCGCCCTCCCCGCGGCCCAGCGCACGCCGGCACAAACAGATAGTCTGCTCCGCCACTTCGTATCCATCGCCCCCGAACTGGCGGCCGAGCACGCCACGATCAAAAAACTCCGCGAGGAGATGCCGGCCTACCCCACGACGCTCGTGATGTCCGAGCGCCCGGCGAACGAACCACGTCCGACCTATCTCCATAAACGTGGCGAGTTCCTGCAACCTGTCGAACCGGTCTCGGCCGGGGTCCCGAGTGTCTTGCCGCCGGTCCCGGCAAACTCACCGCTGAATCGGCTGACCTTTGCCCGCTGGCTCGTCAGCCCTGAAAACCCGTTGACGGCACGGGTGACGATGAACCGGCAATGGAGCATTCTGTTCGGCCGGGGCCTGGTCCGTACCACCGAAGACTTTGGATTTCAGGGGGAAGCTCCTTCGCATCCGGAATTGCTCGACTGGCTGGCAGTCGAGTTGATCAACCAGAAATGGTCGATGAAAGAGATACACCGTCTCATCGTGACCAGCGCGACCTATCGGCAATCGTCGCGGGTCACCCCCACCTTGCTGGCGAAGGATCCTCAAAACCGCCTGCTGGCCCGAGCACCCCGTTACCGCATCGATGGCGAGATGGTCCGCGACACCGCGCTCAAGGTCAGTGGACTGCTCTCCCCCAAAATTGGTGGCCCCAGCGTCTTCCCGCCTCAGCCCCCCGGCGTCACTTCCGAAGGCACCTACGGCGGACTCGCCTGGACCGTCAGCCCGGGAGAAGACAAATTCCGCCGCGGCATGTACACCTACGCCAAGCGCACGGCCCCCTATGCCATGTTCAACACGTTCGATGCTCCCAGCGGGGAATCGTGCGTCGCCCGTCGGGAAGTCTCCAACACGCCGTTGCAGGCCCTGACATTAATGAACGACACCGTATTCGTCGAAGCCTCGCAGGCTTTGGGACGGCAATACTCGCAGCGCAGCGACTCGATTGAAGCCCGCGTCGACGACTTGTTCCGCCGTTGCCTGACGCGTCCCCCAGAAGCCGACGAGAAACAACTCGTCCTGCGGTTTTACGAGAAACAGCGCGAGCGGATCGACCGAAAGGAACTGAATGCCGAGCAATTGGCCGGTCCGGGCGACGGTCCTGCCGCGGACCGCGCCGTCTGGACACTCGTGGCCCGCGCCATCCTGAACCTCGATGAGACGATTACGCGACATTGACGCCAGGCCGACCGCCCGCTGGCACACACCAACATCACCACCAGACTCAGCACACAGCCCAAGAACCGACATCGTACACGCTCACGCGCTCTCCGGAGAATTCTCTCATGGACTCGACCATCAATCCGCAACTGGCCCAGACCCGCCGACACTTTTTTCGAGACTGCACCCTGGGGGTCGGCAAGGTCGCGCTGGCTTCGCTCTTAACCGGAGCCTGCGATCCACAGCCAGCACGGGCCGCCAACACTGCGACCAATTTGCTGGCAGCCCGCCCCACCCATTTCCCGGCGAAGGCCAAGCATGTCATCCACCTGTTCATGGCCGGGGCCCCCAGCCATCTCGACCTGTTCGACTACAAACCGGCTCTGGCCAAATATGAGGGCAAGCCGATTCCCCCGGAGATCATCGGCGGTCAACGCTACGCCTTCATTCGCCCCGATGCCGCGGCGCTCGGCCCGCGATTCAAATTCCAGAAACACGGCCAATCCGGAATCGAAATCGCCGACGTTCTGCCCCACCTGGCCAAAGTCGTCGACGACATCTGCCTGATCCGCTCGGTGCATACCGATCAATTCAACCACGCCCCGGCTCAATTGCTGTTCAACACCGGGTTCGGGCAACCCGGCCGGCCCAGTATCGGTTCGTGGGTCACTTACGGAATTGGTGCCGAGACCAACGACCTGCCGGCGTTCATCGTGATGTCGACAGGCTCCGGAATCAGCGGCGGAGCGGCCACCTGGTCCAGCGGTTTTCTCCCCAGCCTCTATACAGGAGTCCGCCTGCGCAACCAGGGTGACCCGATTCTGAACGTCTCCAGCCCGGCAGGTATCGACGTCGCGCTGCAGCAAGATTCGTATGAATTAATCGACCGGCTCAACCAGAAGCGTCTGCAGATCGAGGGAGATCCGGAAATCGCCACGCGAATCTCGGCGTACGAGATGGCCTACCGCCTGCAAACGTCGGCCCCCGAACTGATGAACCTCAAGTCCGAAACGAAAGCCACGTTGGACCAATACGGCGCCGACCCCGACAAGCCGTCGTTCGCCCGGTCGTGCCTGTTGGCCCGTCGCATGGTCGAACGGGGCGTGCGCTTCATTACTATCTTCCATGAAGGCTGGGATGCGCATTCCGACCTGATCGGCAATCACACCGGCAACGCCAAAGCCACTGACCAGGCCGCCGCAGCGCTCGTCGCCGACTTGAAACAACGCGGCCTGCTCGACGAAACCCTCGTCGTCTGGGGAGGCGAATTCGGACGCACGCCGATGATTGAATCCAACCCGGCCCTCGGTCGCAGCCTGGGACGCGATCACCATCCCCAGGCGTATTCGATCTGGATGGCCGGCGGCGGCATGAAATCGGGCCTGGCCTACGGTGGCACCGATGAACTCGGTTTCAACGTGGTCGATAAACCGGTCCACATCTACGACATCCAGGCCACCATGCTGCACCTGCTGGGGCTCGACCACGAACGCCTCACCTATCGCTATGCCGGTCGCGACTTCCGTCTGACCGATATTCATGGCCATGTCGTCCACGACCTGTTGGCCTGACACTCGCTCGGCAAGACCAGGCGATTACAGTCAACCGGGGGGTGGCACCGCCCGGTCGTTGCGGGCCTCGTGTGTGGTGGCAGGCGGTGCGCTCAGTGCAGCACGAATCGCATCTGGCCCCTGCCCCGCATTGCCCCAATAAAGCACAACGCCCTGGCTGAACCAGCCAGGGCGTTGTGAAGAACTCTTTTCGAAACCTGCCGAGAACTATTCGGCCTTCGGTTCACCCGCCGGCTTGTCGCCTTCGGTCTTTTCGGCTTCGGGCTTATCGCCCTCGGTCTTTTCAGCCAGCAGTCGCGACACGATGGCGTCGAGCTTGTTCAGGTCATGGTAACCCACGACCTTGGCCCGCACCGTGCCCGTGCGATCGACGAACAGCGTGGTCGGAAAACCCTGCATATCGGGGATCTGGTTGATAATGTCGTTGTCAGCCAGAGCACAACGATAGTTCATGTTGTTCTCTTTGTGGAAATCGACCACCATCTGCGTCGCCTGATCGCGGTCTTTCACCCGTTCCGAGTTCAAGCCGACGATTTCAAAACCGACGTCCTTGTACTTCGTCTGCAATTCCACGAAGTGGGGGATCTCCATCCGGCACGGCGGACACCAGGTGCCCCAGATGTCGATGATTGCGACTTTGCCCTTCAGATCCGCCATCGAAATCGATTTGCCTTCAATGTCGGTGAGTTCGAACTTGAAATCGAACGGCTTGTTCTCGGTGAACAAATCGTCGAGTTCTTTTTTCATCTTTTCGGCGATCGAGGCCTTGGCCTTCGACTGGAATTCCGCAAATTCCGGCAATTCACGAACCGCGGCGAGGTCCTCGTCTTTTTCCAACTGGGCCAGCTCTTCCCAGCCAATGTCGACCGCTTCCTGCAGCGACTTCAACGCGTCAGCGGGCTTGCCATCTTTCTTCGCCAGGGCGCAGGCTTCGTTGTACAGCACATTGCCGGCGAAACGTCCCAGGTTGGGATTTTCCTTCAGGCTGGGTTCAGCCTTCAACGCCTGCCGGAAAAAGCCGGCCGACTTCTTGAACAGGTCATAATCCTGCGATCCCGACGCAATCTGCTGGCTCAAGCCGGTGAGCTGAATGAACAGGTTCGCGTCATCGGGATTGTCAGCGACGGCGGTTTCCAGAGCTTCGAGGGCTCCCTTCATGTCGCCCGCCTGCGCGGCCTTGCGAGCAGCCTGCATGGCGTCATCCACAGTCACTTTGCCCTTGCCTTCCGACTTTTCCGCGGTGTCACCGGCGGCGGGCTCGGCAGCGGGTTCTTTCTGACCTTCGGCCGCGTCCGTGGCGGCTTCCGTCATTTCTTTTTCTCCGGCGTCCTTGGTTTCGGCTGCGGGTTTGGCCGATTGAACGGCATCGGCCGGTTGGGCAGTCGCCGAAGCACCTGCCGTGGACGACGGACCGGCTTGTTTGCTGCTGTCACTGCATCCGCACAATGCCAATGCAACACCAAGAGCCAGGAAATAACGAGACATGACGACCTTTCACAAAGAAACAAAGAGGGTGATTTCCGAACAGGAGTGCAGCCCAGAGTGTCTCTCACACCTGTCAAAAAAGCAAGTTGCTCGGAAAAATCAAGGCTTTTCAGCGAGCGCGGCCCCCAGCACCCCGCCATTTTTGACACCCGAGTTCTCTCACTCCGGCGGGCCCAATCGACGACGTCATCAACCTCGGCAAATCGCCACACGCAGGTCCATCACGTTCGTATGCGTCGGTCCCGTCCGGATCAGACCACCCGCCTGCTCAAAGAACGGATAGGCATTATTGATCGCCAGATATTCATGCGGATCAAGCTGCAAACTTCGCGCCCGCTCCTGCACCCCGGCATCCACAAACGCCCCCGCGGCATCGGTCGGACCATCTTCGCCATCCGTTCCGCCCGACAAGATCGTGAGCCCGCCGGACAGGTCCGGCCCCAGTCGGCACAACGCGGCCAACGCCACTTGCTGGTTCCGCCCCCCCTTGCGAGGCTGGACCGTCGGCGCCAACTGCACGACGGGTTCTCCTCCACTGAGAAAGCAGGTCGGCACCACCGGAGACGTGGAAGCCTGCAGGAAACGCAGGCACCGCTCGGCCAGATCGACGCCGACCGCATTCGCTTCTCCCTGATTGCCCGCCCCCAGCGATTCGATGGCATACCCCAGCGTCCGGGCCTCGGCCGCGGCCGCAGCCAACGCCACGGCGTTATTGCCGATGACGTGATTTTCCACCGCAGCGGGCACGGCGGCAACATCGCCCCGGGAACTCCGTCCCCGTTCCAGGGCCCTGAAAATCGATTCGGGAACCACCGGGGGCCGCCCCCCAAATTTCTGCAGGACCCGTTGGGCATCAGCGGCCGTCGAACGATCATCCACCGTCGGCCCCGACGCAATCACATCCAGAGGATCCCCCACGACATCCGAGATGATCAACGTGATCATCCGCCCCGCGCGCGAGGCACGGGCCAATCCCCCTCCCTTGATCCGGGAGAGTTGCTTGCGGACCGTATTGAGTTCATCGATCGTGGCCCCCGATTGCATCAGGAATCGCGTGACCGCCAATTTGTCGGCGAGCGAAACCCCCTCCACCGGCGCGGGCAGCAAGGCACTGCCCCCCCCCGAGATCAAAACCAGGCACAAATCCCGCGGCCCGAGTTGCGACACGATGTTCAGGATTTGTGCCGCCCCCTCGGCCCCGGCGAGCGTCGGTTCATTGACCCCGGCCGGCCGCGCGGCATGCAGATGAATTCGTCGTAACGGACGCACACAGTCCGCCGGAACATTCACCCACCCCGTAACCCGCTGCTCGGTGATCGCAGGCCCCAGAACTTCTTCGACGGCGGCTGCCATGCCGGCCCCGGCTTTGCCCGCCCCCACGACGGCGATCCGGTCCCAGTCTGCCAGGGGCAGCGTGTGACCGCAGACGGTCAACACGCTCCCTGTAAGCAGCAGCGCCTGCCCCATCAATCGCTCGGCCCCCACCGCGTCGACCCCCGCCCGCCAGATCCGCAGCGCATCGTGCGTCGATTTCGTGTATGCCGCCGCGCTCGGTTCGACCATCTCGGGAGTTTCCGTGAATTCACTCAGACCTGGAATCTACTCGTTCCCGGTATTTGTATGCTCCCACGGTCCACGATTCCAATCCGGCGAACAACGGCTGCGACAAGTCGAGGGAAATTCCCCAGGCACCGCGCCCCATCCATCGACACACCGGCATTTCAAATGACCGACCAGCCGGCCGATAGTTGCCACGATACAACAATCGGCAAGTCCGATACCGTTCCGATTCGCGCGGCACGTGTTCTCCAGACTCAAGTCGCCGTGCCAACAGCAGAGACAGTTGTCGCAGCGCAGGGGCAGCCAGATGTTGTCCACTGGCAGCCTTGGCCTGCGAGCATTTAAGTCGAAGTAGATCCGCCACCCGCCTCAAACCAACTGTGGCAGTGCGTCGCTCGAGGGCAATTCGTCCCCGAAAGATATCGAAGGACCGGCTCGGCCAGCCGTCACCCCCTGATTCGAGCCCCGCTTGACCGGGGGCTCACAACGTCCCGACTTCAGGCGGTGAAATCACACCGGCAGAATCATCGTCGTCACGGTTCACGCGAACACATCGTCGCGTACCACGGGAACCGACCGCCGCCTATTTGGATTTCGAATTCGCCGAATTCGTTTTGTTCACAGCTTGCGGTTCGGGCTTCACATCCTGACTGCCAGGTGCGGGAGACTCAACACCCGGCGTGGCGGGCATGGGTTCGGGAGCATAGCCCCCCGTCTTCTCGGGTGCGGCAGGCGGAATGAATCCCACACCGAATGAGTCGTATCCAGTCGGACAGGGAGGATTGATCCCCACGTAACAGCCCGGTTTGCAACCGTAAGCCATGCCCCCGAACGGAGTACACAACCGTCGCTGCGCGCGGCAGCAGGCATTCACCTGGTTGTACCCTGACTCATAATAGGCCGAATTGTAGGGATTGCCCCAGCCATTGGTGCCGCCGTAACTGTAGTACTGGATCGCATGCGCGTTCAACGGCCCCGACACACGTCCGGCATACGAATAGATCGGGCTGATTCCCCCCATGACGGCGGTCGAACGATTCGCCTTCGGCTGGGCAATTTCCTGGGCGGAAGCCACGGAATTTCCCAGCGACAACGCGAGGGTCCATCCCACCAGAGACGTGAGCAGCACTTTCACGAGAATTCTCCTGCCGACGATGCACAGCGACCCGCGGCTTAACGATCCACACCACGGCTCACAGAATTCATCGGCATGCCGATCAGCCTGCCGGTAGTGAGTCCGCCACGATCTCGAAAGCCGACGAAACTTCCGGAGGAATTCGCTTGGGGAAGTGGGTGGCGAAATGAATAAAGGCCCAGTCGGTAAACGCTTTCGCCAGCACAGTCTCTTTTTCCGGTGTAACCCGCACAATTTCATAACGCCGCAGCGAGGTCACTTTTTTCAGATCCGCGACCCACGTTCGCACGACAATCTCATCGCCGGCAAAGGCCGGTTGCAAATATTCAATCTGATGCGCACGGACCACCCAGCCTGCGCCCAAATCGCGGTACCGGTCGGCTGGCCAACCCTGCGCCGCCGAATGAGCCACCGCGGCCGATTGCATCCACTTCAAATACACCAGGTTGTTCACATGATTGATGACTTCATCCAGGTCGTCCTGGGTCACACGATGCGAAATATGAAACACTGCCGGCATAACTCTCACTCCTTGAATAACCGTTACATCCGTCAGCATTATGCAATTCAACCTCCGCCAAGTGAAGCCGTGGACGGAAATCGGCGTCGACCGACCTACCGTGTATCCGCCCCCTGATTTCGAACGCAATCGATTCTCGTGCGTCCCTTCCGCACGCTCGCGTTGAACTCCCGTCCGCCCCGAATTAGGCTACCCGGCGGCAAATCGGTATCGTCGCCGCCAGACTCACTCCCAGACGTCGTTTGCAGGAAATCTCTACCGTGCCCAGCGCCGACGAATGGAATCAACAGGGAATCCAGAACGCTCAGTCTGGACGCTTGGCCGACGCCGTGGCCTGTTTTCAGCAGGCCATCGCCCTGCACCCGGCACTGGCCCAGGCCCATAACAATCTCGGAATCGCGCTGCAGGATCTCCGCAGACACGCCGAAGCCATCGCCGCGTATCAGCAGGCCGTTTCGCTGTTGCCCCATTACGCCAACGCCTTGCTCAACCTGGCCTCGGCGTACCACGAAACCCAACAACCACAACAGGCACTCGACTGTTATCGACGCATCCTGGAATTCGAACCGCCCAGCATCAAGGTCCTGGCCCGCATCGCCGAGATCCATCGCGAACAAGGCCGGCACGACGACCTGCAGGCCACCTATCGGGACATGGTGCGTCTGCCCCCCAGGTCCGATCACGACTGCACCAACCTGGGTATTGCCTGGCTGGAACTGGGGGATCCGCACCACGCCATCCAGGAACTGCAGCGGGCCCTGTCAGTGAACCCCAACCTCGCCGCCGCCCATTCCAATCTCGGCATCGCCTGGCAGCGCGCTGGCCAGTTAGACAATGCGATTCGCGCCTATCGGCAGGCACTCACCCTGCAACCTTCCCTCGCCGATGCTCATAGCAATCTGGGGGCCGCACTCTGGCGACTCGGCCAAATCGAATCGGCCCTGTCCCACTTCCAGACAGCCATTCAATTGAATCCCCGGGCGGCCGATGCGTATTTGAATCTCGGACATATCGCCCAGGAACAATTGCGGTTGGCCGACGCGATCGCCTGTTACCGACAAGCGGTGGCCCTGCGTCCGCAGGCAGCCAGTGGGCATGCCGCGCTGGGCCAGGCCTGGCGCGTGACCGGACAATTGACCGAAGCGATCGCCGCGTACCAGTCGGCCGTGAACCTCGAACCCGACAACTCGGAATATCTCGTCGATCTGATTCACACCCGCCAGTTGGCCGCCGACTGGCGCGGCATCGAAGACCAGACCCGCCGGGCCATTGAACTGGTGCGTACGCGGATCGAACAAGGCCGTTCTGATTGTGTGCGACCGTTCTCATTTCTCGTCCTGCCACTGGCCACGACGGGAGCCCAGCAACTGCAGGTCACCCGGCATTTCACCAACGAGCATTTCCTGGCCCATACCCAGATCGGCCAGTCGCGTGTACGCCCCGCGGTCCGCACGCCGGGACGGATCCGCGTGGGCTATCTGTCGGTCGATTTTCGCGAACATCCCGTCGGCGCCTCACTGGTCCAGCTTTTCGAACTTCACAATCGCGAACGATTCGAAATCACCGCCTATTCTTACGGTGTCGACGATGGCAGTCCCACCCGTCAGCGAATTTCCCGGGCCGCCGAGCATTTTGTCGATCTTCGCAACTGGTCCCATTCTCAAGCCGCCGATCGCATCGCGGCCGACGACATCGACATTCTCGTCGACCTGACGGGCTACACCAGCCACAGCCGCACCGAGATTCTGGCATTGCGCCCCGCCCCGCTCCAGGTCAGCTATTGGGGCTACGCTGGCACGATGGGGGCTTCGTTCATCGACTCCATTCTGGTCGATAATTTCATTGCCCCGGCGGCATCACATCCCGACTTCGCCGAGAAACTGTGGCCCCTGCCGGGCTGTTATCTGCCACACGACACGGCCCGCCCGATCGCTTCCACCCCCACGCGGGCAGCCTGCGGGTTGCCGGCAGACGGGTTCGTGTTCTGCTGTTTCAACAACGGCGCTAAAATCACCCCGGCAATTTTTTCCGTCTGGATGAAACTGCTGCAGGCAGTCCCCGGCAGTGTATTGTGGCTGCTGGAGGGCAAAGCGCCTTTGGCCGACAATCTGCGGAAAGAAGCCGAGGCGCGGGGCGTGTCTGGCCAGCGGTTGGTCTTCGCACCGCGTGCGCCTCGGCCAGAGTACCTGGCGCAACATCGCTGCGCCGATTTGTTTCTCGATACCCCGGTGTACAATTCGCACACTTCCGCCTGCGACGCCCTCTATGCCGGCTTGCCATTATTGACCGTCGCCGGCGCAACGTTCGCCTCACGCGTCGCCGGCAGCCTGCTGACCACCCTCGGCCTGACCGAATTGATCACCCACGATCTCGATGAATACCTCGCGCTGGCCCTATCGCTGGCCAATGACCGCGCCCGCCTCGATCAACTCCGGCACAAGCTGTACACGGCCCGCGAGTCTTCTCCCTTCTTCGCCCCCCAGCACCTCACCCAAAAACTCGAAGCCGCGTTCGCCGCAATGCTCAACCAAATTCCGTAGGGCAGTCTGTGCGTTCCGCACTCCGCGATTGTCGAGGCCACCTCGATCAAGCCACGAAATTGAGGCACTGCGCGACCGCACACACGCATAATCGGAAATGCCGCAATAAAGTCCTGGATACCCCAGTTTGGAGTGCGGCCGCCCAGCTGCCACTTTTCGTATTTCCTGATATGACCAACGGTGCACAGCACTCCCATTGCCCGCGTCTCGGCTTTTGTTTTGTCCGTCTCACCGGCCGAATCCTGCATCGCCTGCGTGCACCACTCCCGAACGGAAAGCGACCCCCAGCTTACCGCAGATTTATGAACCCTTGGAGTGCGGCCGCCCAGCTGCCGCTTTTCGTTTTTCCGAATTCAACCACCGGTGGACAGACATCCCATTCCCCAAGTCTCGGTTTTCGCCGTCGGTCTTGCCAATCGGCAACCACCTCGTCGAGACGCCACCAGTGTGCTGGCGATTTACCAAAGCGATTTGCTTTATTGTCACCCACCGAGTCGGTCGGTAGACTTCAAAAGCAATCCATGGGCCGGCCGTCGGTTTTCCAATTCTGACACAACCACGAAGAGCGCGTTGGGGACAACATGGCGAGCCCAGGGCCAGCGCATATCAAAGTTGTTGATTCGTCAGGACTTCTGTCAAAACGCGTGTATTCATCAGGCAGCGAATCATCTTGCCGCGGATGCTGTCTTGTATCGGATGCCGCTTCAAGAGCGTTACGGCAAAGCGTCGCAACCAACTCAGATTGTTGCCTAATGTGCGTTCGCGGGTGCGACTATCATCCTCCCGAAAGGTCACGTCCAGCACCCAGTGCATGGACTCAATACTCCAATGGGAGCGGACGGCTTCACTGAAGCGTTTGCCGCTCAAGTATCGACTCAGA
>JAFEBR010001001.1 GCA_018242565.1 Planctomycetota bacterium
GCAGACGGGCGTGCGCCGTCTGCACTTCGTTTTTGACCGCATCGACCTGCTGATCATAATCCGCCTTCATCTTGCTGAGGTTGAAAACCGCCTCGCGGACCGCAGCCCCCCGCCGACTTTGGTTTAGTGGGATATTGAGGTTGAGGGCGACTTGTCCGCGTTGCACAACATCGGTCCAGAAAGAATCGTATTTCCCCATGATTTCGAAATCCGGGTAATATTCCTTGCAGACCAAGGCCAGCGCATTCTGCTCGGCATGAAGCCGCGCCGCCAACGCCGCGATGTCGGGGCGCTGCTGCAGCGCTCGCTCGCGCAGCACGTCGGCATCGTCTAACTCGAAGTCCATCGGCAGTTGCCGCACCGCCGGCGGGACCGGCAGTTGCGGGTCGCGGTGCAGAAGCTGATTGATTCGGGCGACAGCGACTACTCTTGCACGCTCGATCTCGACCTGCATCTGTTCGATCCGCGCTAACTCGACTGTGGCCTGCAACATGTCTTGTTGCGATACCTGATTCGCCTCGAACTTAGACCGGGCCGTGTCGTGATAGGATGTCACCGCCTCAAGATTGGCCTTGTTCAGCTCAGCCTGTTGAAATACGTAGTAGTAATCGTAGAAAGCCAGTCGTGCCGCTTCCGCGAGGCGCAATTTGACGTCGCCGTGATCGAACGACGCGGCCACGGAATTCCATTGTGCGACCTGCCCGCGCAAGCCGCGCTTGCCAAACCACGGCAACTTCTGACCGACCCCCACGACATAAGACGACTGCGTTGAAGAGTTAGAGGCAAAGGTCCCCGGAGCAGCCATCGTCTGCAACATCGGGTCGTCGAGCGCGGATGCCTGAGATGTTTTCTCCGCGGCTGCTCCCCAGACGGCAAGCGCGGCTTGCAGCGATGGATTTCTCGCCTGCACCTGTTCTTCCAGAAAGGCCAGGTCCAACTCAGCCTGCCCTGTGAAAAGGTCGGCTCCGTCAGCCGGTACTGTTACCGGATCATCCGAAACAATTTCGTGATTGACATGCTGGAATGTTGTCGAATTTCTCGATTCACCGCTTTTACCATTGGGCGCGCGGGCCTCGGTCGCGGCTTCTGCTAGCGGTCCGCACAAAGAAGCTGGCTGGTGCACGGCAAGCGGCGATTGTTTCGCCGCGGTTGAACAGCCAGTCAAAAGTGCAGAACAAATCAGGAACGCCTTCGCGCAGCCCCTGACGTGTCGGAACAGCGGCATTGTCGCCTCCGGTACGTAACGAATCGGGCCATGTCAGGGCTGGCGGGTTAGCAGCGACGCCAAGGAGCCCGGAACATCGGCTACGGACTCCCTGGCTAATTATCGGCAGAGGTTGGGCTTTGCCCTCCGCAAAACCGGAAAATTCGGATTTATCCGACCGCCATTACCCCCGCACGGGGCTGTAACCGCGGCTCGAAATCATGCATCTCAAACCCGTTTTTAACGGATAGGGTGCCATGCCCCAATGGTAGCAGTTTGTCGATGCGCTCTGACCGGTCATGGGGAATATCGGCACACTTTACGAACGTCACAACGTCGCTGAAGCCCGCGAGTTCGTCTTGTCTCCCTTCCGCCCGTGACGTATAGTGTGAAACTCCTGCGTGTGAGCGAGAGTTCGAACGAAGTGCACTCATTTACAGCTTCCATTTTGTCGAAGTAGAGCGGCAGCTTCAAAAACTTGCGGCGGCGACGCGTTGAACTTCGCGATCGTTTGGTAACGGTGTGGGCATGAATACAATCCGAAAACGGCGTTCGCTCGTGATTGTTTGGGTTCTGACTGCCCTCACATTGGTCGCCGGGATGCCGCGCGTGGGATGTGTTTGCGCAAACGGCCAGCATAAGATTTTCTGCGGTAGGCTGTTCACCGAGACCTGCTGCACGAAGGCCAGTCAAACCAAATCAGGGCGATGTTCATGCTGCCATCAATCGGAAATCGCGGTAGAGTCGAACCAGCCCGATTGTGCAGAAGCTTCAACGGCTGACGCTTCAACTGAGGTCTGTCCAAATCACGATCGGCCTGCTCCAAGCGAAGCGAGTATGTCGAGTACCTGCTGTACACGGTATACGGTAAGCCCGACCTTTCCGACCGTGGAAAAATCCGTCATCTCGCCCAATTCTCTGTCTGAATGGGCCGCACTTGAGTTTGTGTCGAATGTTGTCACGACTTGCTCTGCCGCCTCGGCTCGTGAGTTGGTCCGTAATTCGAACTTGCCGGTGCCCGATCTCGTCATTGCGCATCAGGTGTTCCTGATTTGATCGCATTGCGCACCGCATGCTAATCGCGGCGCAGCCCGGTGTTTTTCTCCGGTGCCTCTTCGTCGCGCATTTTGCCGCGTTGAATGTCGACCGAGGGTGAAACTCTCGCACGGGTAATGCCCGAAGCGGTCGACGATTCGGCCATCGGGCACCAGACTGCCGCAAGAGTCGCGGCCCCGCGTCCGACCGAGACAGAGCGCTTTTTCGCCTAGTTCCGAAGGTGCGATCGCTTGGTCCCAAAAAACATCTCGTTTCAATTTTCGTAGCATTTCAACCCAGTGGAAACCTTCCGAGAGAACAATCCATGATCCGAATTCCTTTCGTTAAGGTCGTATTCATTTTCTGTGTCGCAATGGCGGGTGCCGTATTGGCTGATCCCCCGGCGACGCAAACAGCGGAAGAGAAGCCGTCCGCCCCGGAATCTTCCCAGAAAGAAACCAAGCCAAGCTTTTCCAACGGGAAATTTCTCATTACAGGGTTGCACTGTCCCCCCTGCACGAGCACGGTCGAAGGCTCGCTGAGAAAAACCAAGGGGGTGCGCGCCATCAAGGTCGATTGGCAGACGAAGAATGCCCTCGTTGAATTCGACGAAAGCGTCGTTTCGGCGCAGAAGATCGCCACGCTCATCGCTGCGACGCCGCACATGATGGGGAGTGGGATGAAATACGGCGGGTGGTTGGCGCTCAGAATAGATGGCGTGGACAAGGACGAAACTGCCGCCAAAGCCAAGGAGGTTCTCGGAATGGTTAACGGGGTGGCGAAAGTTGCCGTTTACCCAAAACAAAGTTCGGTCGGTGTCGGGTTCACCTCAGAAGGGAACGTGACCATGAAAGAACTTCTTGCGGCTCTTGAAAAAGCTGGCTTGAAAGCAGCCAGTTTTGCCGACAAGGCACCTAAAGCGAAATCTTGAAGGGCCAGCGAACGAGCAGCCGAGCCGGGCTGGCGGGTTAGCACCTGTTTTTTTTGACTGGCTCGTGTCTCGGCTGCTCGTTCGCTAGCTGCGTGGCGGGTGAGCGGTGGCGATGTAGCGCATTGCTGCACTAAATTGATTTCGAAAAAAGGCGAGGTAAATCGTGGCTGACAAAGAACATCTTGATCCGACGGCCGATTTCGACGACGAGGGAGGGCTACGCGCGCCGCCCGGACTTACCGGTTGGCGCAAGGCGTGGTGGTGGTTCGATTTTATCATCCTGGTGAAGCTAGCGCGGCTGCGGTTCATCGCCGTTCTAGCCGCGATCGGAATTGTCATCACACAATGGGAACTCCTCTCCGCGCATTACGACAAATGGACCAGGCCGGCATTGACTGCAGAGGGCGTCGGCGGCGACGTCGAATGGTTCTGCCCCATGCATCCGTCGGTCGTCCGCGATAATTCCAAAGAAAAATGCCCGATTTGCTTCATGCCCCTCTCGAAACGCAAGAAGGGTGAAACCAACGAGGAAGCTTTGCCGGCAGGTATTGTCAATCGCGTTCAGCTCTCGCCGTATCGCGTCGTGCTGGCCGGTATTCACACGATTCGAGTCGATTATCAAGCACTCTCGAAAGAGATCACGGCGGTGGGGTACGTCGAGTTCAACGAGCGGGAAGTCAAGAACGTCTCGGCCCGTGTCAAGGGGCGTATTGACACCCTCAACGTCAATGAAACCGGACAAATGGTCGACAAGGGCGAGGTTCTCGCGTCGCTCTACAGCCCCGAGCTCAACGTCACGATGCAGAATTTGGTCGACGCCCAGAAGCGCGGCAACCGCGAACTTGTCGAAAGCGGCCGCCATAAGCTCGATTTGCTGGGAATCAGCGACGACCAGATTGACGAAGTCTTGAAAGCCGGGAAAGGAAACTCGCACCTCAAGATCCGCTCGCCGATGGCGGGACACGTAATCAAGAAATACGTTCGAGAAGGGCAATATGTTGACGAAGGGACTCCGCTTTACGACCTTGCCGATCTGTCGACCGTTTGGATCCAATCGCAGATTTACGAAGACGACCTGGCGTTTCTACCCGCCGAGCAGGCCCACAAACCGGGGCCGGAAAAGTTCGACAACCCGCTCCAGGTCACGGCGACGACGCGTGCCTACCCCGATGAAGAATTCCAGGGATTGTTGACGTTTATCTATCCGCACGTCGATCAACAAACTCGAACGGTGACCGTCCGCTTCGAGCTCAAGAATCCAGGTCACAGGCTGCGTCCAGGAACGACGGCCAATGTGCGGATCAAGGTGCGCCCTCGGGAAATCCGCGCACTTGTGCAGGCCCTCCAAACCAATCCTGAAGTTTACAAGGTCGACGAACTCGACCAAGGCCTCGTGGCGGCGGTTCCCGAGGCATCCGTGATTGATACAGGAAGCCAGACGATCGTTTACCGGCAGACCCTGCCGGGAGTGTACGAAGGGGTGCGCGTCGATCTGGGGCCACGTATGTCCGGGCCCGACGACGTGCCTTATTTTCCCGTTTTGCGCGGCCTCGTGCCGGGTGAAATCGTGGTGACGGCCGGATCATTTTTGGTCGACGCGGAAACGCGCCTCAACCCGGCGGCTGGCTCGATTTACTTCGGCGGCAGCAGCGGCTCGAAGAGCGATTCGGGCGGGTCAACAGTTCGCCCCACGACGCCGGAAGATACCGACGCGAAAATTAACCAAGCGCTGGCCCGCCTTTCGGACAAGGACCGCAAGGTGGCGGAGCAACAGCAATTCTGTCCAATCATCGCCGACAGTCGACTCGGTTCGATGGGTGTCCCGATCAAGCTGGTGATTGACGATGAGCCGGTGTTCGTCTGCTGCGATGGTTGTAAAAAGGCGGCCCAGGAAAATGGAAAAGAGACGCTGGCCAAAGTCAAGAAACGGAAGTCCGGCCGGCCCGGGTCGTCGGGTGGGACAAGTCCGGCGGCGTCACCCCAACAGCCAACACATCCCGCGCGGGAAACAGGTCCAGATGCGAAGATTCAGGCCGCGCTCGCAAACCTTCCCGCAGCCGATCAAGCCCTCGCCGTAAAGCAACGATTCTGTGTCGTTCTGCCGAAAAGCCGCCTGGGCTCGATGGGGCCGCCGGTCAAAATGATGGTTGCCGGCCAGCCGGTGTTCTTGTGCTGCGAGGCTTGCGAAGAAGAAGCGCTGGCGGATCCCGCGGCCACGCTCAAGAAGGTCGAAAAACTAAAACAACTAAGCCCTTCCCAATCCAAAGACTGACAGACACAACATGATTGAAAAACTGATTGAGCTGTCAATCCGCAACCGGTTCCTCGTGCTGTGTATTACGGCCGTACTGACGGTAGCCGGCGTTTTTGCAATGCTGAATACGCCGGTCGACGCCATTCCCGACCTTTCGGAGAATCAGGTGATTGTGTTCACCGACTGGATGGGTCGCAGTCCTCGCGAGATCGAAGACCAAGTCACGTATCCGCTGTCGCGCAAACTGCAAGGGCTGGCCGGCGTCCGGGCCGTGCGTTCGTCGTCGGAATTCAATTTTTCGATGATCACGATCATCTTCGAAGACAAGATCGACTTCTACTTCGCGCGTCAGCGCGTCACCGAGAAACTGGCCCAGGCCGGCACCTTTCTTCCCCAAGGCGTGCTCCCCTACCTGGCTCCCGATGCCACGGCGTTGGGCCAGATCTTCTGGTATACCGTCGAGACGAGTGCCGCATCCCCGATTGATACGCCACGGCTCTGGGCGCTCAACAAATTCTACATCGCTCCGCAGCTCAACGCGGCGCAGGGAGTGGCCGACGTAGCCACCGTCGGCGGGACGCCCCTCGAATATCAAATCGACGTACGGCCTGAGGCGCTACGGGCCTACGGCGTCACATTGGGCGATCTGTACAGTGCCGTCGCAAAGAGCAACATGCCGGCCGGCGGCGGTGTTGTCCAAAAGAACAACGCCGAATACATCGTCCGCGGTGTCGGATGGATCCGGGGCAAAGACGACATCGAAATGACCGTCATCAAAGAAGTGAAGGGGACTCCCATCTACATCAAGACGGTTGCCACGGTGCAACTGGGCACTCAATTCCGCCGGAGTGTGTATGAGAAAGATGGCAATGAGGTCGTAGGTGGCGTCGTCCTCATGCGGCATCAGGAGAATCCCCTCGATGTCACAAAACGCGTCAAACAGAAGATCCA
>JAFEBR010001002.1 GCA_018242565.1 Planctomycetota bacterium
CGAGCTGAGCCACGCGCTTCGCCGTCTCGTCCGCGCGCTGCTTCAGGGCCGCATCGGACTTCAATAACTCATCCCGGGTGATGCGCACCGATTTTTCGAATTTTTCAACCAGGTACTTCTGCACGGCGTTGCGCTGGTCCGCCGCCGTCTCGAGCGCCTTGGAGAGATCGCCGCGCAAGGCTTCGGGCACGGCCGCCAGTCGTTCCGCCTCGATTTTTGAAATGGCCGAGCGAACCTGCTCTTCCAAACCCGTCTGGAGCTGGGCAATCTCACTTTGCAGTTTTCCATTGTGCGCTTCCCACTCGCGGCGTTCGCGGGTGGAGACAAACGGCAGATCGCGATCACTGCGCTCGCCGTGGCTGAGACCGTTGTGCCAGTTCGATTTCATCCAATCGTGTTCATCGAACGCCCCTTTGAACACATCCACCAGTCGGTAGTAATCGCGATGGGGAATCGGATCGAACTTATGCGAGTGACAGCGAGCGCATTTCAGGGTCAGTCCCAGGACCGCCGAGCCGAAGACGTCGATCTCGTCGGCCATGACATCCAGCCGGTCCGGAACAAAATTCGTCAGGTTGTACCAGGTCGGATCGGGGGCCATGCGCAAAAACCCAGTGGCGACCAGGTTCCAGTACATCTCCTCGGTGATTTCCGGGGCGTGTTCATAGTCGGCCAGTTCATCGCCGGCAATCTGTTCGATCAAGAACCGGTCATAGGGCTTGTCTGAGTTGCATGCGCGAATGACATAGTCGCGATACCGCCACGCAAACGCGCGCGGCACATCCTGCTCGCGTTTGCCTTCCGAGTCGGAATAGCCGGCGACATCCAGCCAGTGCCGGGCCCAGCGTTCACCATAGCGAGGTGAATCGAGCAGCCGATCAACCAGGCGCTCGTAGGCATCCGGTCGCTGATCATTCAGAAACGCAGCCCGCTCGGCAGGCTCTGGGGGCAGTCCGGTCAGGTCATACGTCACGCGTCGCAACAGCACCGCGCGATCAGCTTCCGGCGAAAAGCTCAGCCCGTGCTTTTCCAATTCCGCCAGAATGAAAGCGTCCACGGGATTTCGCACGCGGTTCGGCTGTGAAACCTGTGGCGGCGCGTAGACGCGCGGTTTCTGAAAGGACCAGAACTCACGATCCCGATCGGTGACCAGCGGATCGGGACTGGTCGTTGCCACGTCAGCCGTCACATCTCCTGCCGGCGCACCGTTGGAAATCCATTTGACGAGAAGATCCGTCTCCTGCGGCTCGATCGGCTTGATGCTGACTTCGATCAATCGCGTAATGGGAGGCATCTCCCCCGCACGGATTTTCTGGATCAGCAGACTTTCATCGGGCTTGCCGGGCACGATCGCCGGCCCGCTCTTGCCGCCCCGCAGTAAGGCATCTCGGGAACGGAGATCGAGCCCCCCTGCTCTTTGGCGTGCTCCGTGACACACCGTACAGCGCCGCAGCAGAATGGGAATGATCTCGTGCTGGGTCACTTCTTCGCCCACCGGGCCTGCCGCGGTCATCGCCTCCCCGGATTCGATCCACAGCCGAATCGTCTCCAATTCTTTTTCCGTCAACCGGTCTTTCTTGGCGGGTGGCATCTCGCCAGACACCACTTTTTCATACAGCAGGCTTTGCTCGGCGTCTTTACCAGTGACCGCCGGGCCTGAATCTCCCCCTTTGAGCAAACTGGCGGCCGTCCGTAGATCGAGTTCGGCCTTGCGTTCGTCGTCGCCATGGCACGACCAACACTTCAATTTGAAGAGCGGCGCAATATCGGCTTCAAAACTGGGGGGCTCGGCTGCGTCCGCCGAAAAGGACATCGCCCCTGCGAGCACCAGTAGCGCACAACACACGACCTGCACTTTGAGCCACTGACCGCACCGTGGTCGCCCGGGCTCTGGAGGGTGAGCGTCTTCCGAATTGCCATCCGCGGACGCCCCGTGAGATGGGCAGGCAGTTTCACTCATTCAAAGTTCTCGATTTTCTGCACGCAGTCACCGCCCTACAAATGTCGCCCGCCGCACAGCCACTCGTCACACCTTGACATCATCATTACGTGGACGCGGGGTGAACGAAACGTCGATGCGAGAGATTTTCACAAATGCACGGGTACCGGCCGGTACAGGCAATTCGCCAGGAGTGCTGCGCTCCAGAATCATGGCCAGCCCCACCCCCATCTCAATTTCACTGGCACCGGCATCCTGGCTGCGCAAGGCACGCGTCACGGTCGTGGGTGCACCGTCAGCCGAACGACCGGCAACGGAGTCCAGTTCAATCGGCACCGAGGCATACTCACGCATGCCGGCCTGCTGGTTTTTCGTCAGATCGCGATAGCCAAACAGGACCACTCGGCACCGAAAGTGACTCCGCAGCCATTCCAAATCGGCAGAGTTCCCATCACAGGCCGCATGCACACTGATTGCATAGGTACCCGCACGCGGATTCCGCAGTTCCTGGGTCAGCACCGCCTGAGCGCCCTGGGGCAGCAGACCGGCCTCAGTCGGGCCAGTCACTCCCAGTCCCAGCCGCGCCTGCCGGGGTTTCACCGCGACGCCATTGTCTCCGGCGCCATCCGACGCCAGGGCCACTCCAAAATCGAGGCTCGCGGCAGGTTCATCTCGAATCGGCAACCCCTGCCAGCCTTTCAGCCGCTGCGCTTTACCGATTGGCAGCAGATCAAATGGATCGCTGAAATCGCGATTCAACAACAAGGCTTTGCTGTAAGGAGGCACCAGCGCCAGATTTCCGGTCGATTCCGTGCGCTCGAGAGTCGCCGGACGATCGCCCAACAGTGCATACAACGGCTCGCCCGTGGTCGCATGCAGGGGCCGACCCGACGCATCGGGAAAGAGAGCAGTATGCGGAACGCCCAATAAATGCAGGATGGTCGCCGTCAGATCCTGGGGCTCGATCCGGCCATCGCGCGGATAGGCACCATGCTTGTCACTGGAGCCGATCACCCGGGCGCCGCTGATTCCGGCCCCGGCCAGCGCGAAACTGAAAACGTGCCCCCAGTGGTCGCGACCGCCGTGCCCATTGATTTTGGGGGTCCGACCAAATTCGCCGATCGCCACCACCAGCGTCTCAGAAAGCAACCCCCGTAGCTCCAGGTCTTCGATCAATGCCGCGAAGGTGACGTCGAACTGCGGACACAACACATCCTGCAGGCGATCGGCATTCTGGGCATGGGTGTCCCACAGGGGGTTACTGACGGCTTCGTCGCCCCCTTCCCGCGGCCAATTCACATGAATCAGTTTGGCGCCGGCTTCCACCAGGCGACGAGCGAGCAATACCGACTGCCCCCACTTGTGCCGACCATACCGCTCACGAACCGCGACGGGTTCGCGCTCCAAATCGAAGGCCTGTCGGGCGCGCCCCGATGACAAGAGGCCAAACGCTTCCTGGGTCTGGCGGTCAAAATCCCGCAGGACGGTTCCGCGTTCCACTCCGGAGAAGTGTTGCTCGACCTGTTGCAGCAACGATTGTCGAGAGGAGAATCGCAACGGGGGGATCTCCGGAGGCAACGTCAGACCTTCGATGTGAAACTCGGGGGCCGCCGGATCGCAAATCACCCGTTGCGGGTCCCAGCCATAACCCAGAAACCCCGCCGTCTGCCCCGCAGGTTGCACGTTGTCGTTCAATCGCATGACATCCGGCAACCAGACCGACGTATACGACGGCAGCGTCGGACTGGGAGCCAGCATTTTCAAAACAGAACCGAGATAAGGCCAATCGCTGGCGCGATCAATTTCCCGCGACTGACGTCCTTTATAGGGATATCCCGTCAGCACCCAGTATCCGCTGGCATCGTGCAGATCCGAATGAGTGCACAACGATCGGACGATGGCCAGCTTGTCGGCGATCGCCGCGGTGCGTGGCAACAATTCACAAAATTGAATCCCCGGGACGTTGGTGGAGATCGGCCGAAACTCGCCTCGGATCTCGGCGGGCGCTTCCGGCTTCGGATCAAACGTTTCGTGTTGCGGCGGACCTCCTTGTAACCAGAGGAAGATCACACTTTTCGCTTTTCCAAACGAGGGACTCACCAGGGCCTCCGGCCGGCCCTGCTCTTTCGCGTATGCTAACTGGGGCAACGACAGTCCAAGGAGACTCAGGCCCCCAATTCGCAACCACTCCCGACGTGACACTCCATCACATAGCCGGGCGGGTCGATCTTCTATCGTAAACATCGGTGGCAGTCGTCCCGGTTTTCGAGCGCGATCGTGGGAAAGACGTAAGTCGTGATCCAGGCGAAAATTCAGGCGAGTCACGGACTTCAGCCCCAACTCCACGAGGAACCTGGGCTCGTGCCAAGTCGATGACAACGCCTGCGTCGTGATTCTACAACATCAATGAACGCTGATACAATCGCGACTCCGTTTCGCCAAGACTCGGGTCGGACCAGAAAACGGCCTCGTTAATCAGCAGCCTGCCCTTGCGTACGGGACCACAATTCGATGATCGACTCGGGACAGATCGTTCACCATTTTGGAAAAGGATTTTCAAGCCCTGAACGTGCGAGCCCAAGGCAATGCCCGGCGCAGAAAGCCCACCGGATGACGGTGGTCATCGATGCCGTTTTCATGAAAAAATCGTAAGCTGTTGACTCGACACTTGGCACAAACGCGTCATCGACCTTCCCACTTGACTCAGCGCTCTTCAACGGGATCAACAACGTTGCCGGCCTCGGCTGCAGAAGCACGGTCCTTGAGTCGCAGACAGTCGACAACCTCAAGGACTTCAACAAGCTGATCACCAGTAATCGGCGCGCGAACCATCGGCGATTCAAGTGCAGCGAGTCACTCCGCCAAAATCAGGACGTGGCACGGGCCGACTCGGCCAGGATGCGACACCAAACGTCAAAGAATGCAGAGAGCCGTCACCAAATTGGAGACGGCTCAGAAAAACGGACTCAGACGGGTTTCACGCGGTTCTTGCAGGCTTACTTGCCCTTCTTCAACACCTTTTCGGCGTCTTTCACCAGCACGCGGCGCAGGTAGTCGGAGATGGTCCCCCCCTGAGCTTCGGCGGCGGCGATGATCATGTCCCAAGACTCATCCTTAATCCGGAAGTAGCGCTTGGGAGTTTGTCCGGTCGCGGGACGACCGGCCTTCTTCACTTTGCCCTTCGCGGCTTTGGGCTTGGGTTTCGACTGGGAAACAGACTTGGCGGTAGATTTGGGTTTTGTTTTCATGCCGCCATTCTAGCGCCACCCATGCAAATTGTCAAATCCTGTGGCTGCGAATATGGGTGGCAAATAATATCCGCATCCCGAGTTGACCGCTTTTTTTCCCGTGAACCACGCTGATTTTCAAATTTAAGAAAATCGAACACCTGGTTGCTCGAAGATTTTCTCTGAACCACCCATTAATAGTTCTTTATGAATGACCATCGCCAATGCCCCTATCCTGCGGACACCCAGGGCCCCAAAACCACCCGACAGGCATCGCCCCCCACAAAACGGACAGAAAGAATTTGACAATTCGTCTGAAATTGCCCGCGCCGGATGCGCCCCAATTCCAACTGCGGATGCATCAACATCAGGAATCTCCCGACGGAAAACAACCTGACCGTTCTCTCGGTGACTCGGCCCGCCTCGCGAACCTTGCAGGAATTTAATGCGGCCCCCACCCACCACCTCGCGCTTCACTGCCACCCGCTCTCCAAGGGCACGACCAGAGCGAGCTTCAATTTCCCGCGCGGCCAGATTGCGCCGGCACGCGGTTCAATTCGCCCGCCTTGGGGGGATTCCGGTAATCCAACTGCGGTTTTTGTCCGGCATGCATCAGGGATTCATATTTTCGGTCACCGCGTCGACGCACGAGTTCGGCCTTGGCCGTCGCGAGTGTCTCGGGTGCATGAAACAGGTCCCAGGCCGATGCCGCCAACACACGTGCCGCCAGTTGCATCCCCTTGCGTGCGAGAGTCGTACCGCCAGCGGCGCAGGCCTGCCAAGTATGCGGCGACGTTCCGGGCACCCAACAGGCCACATTGAAGCCGGCCGTCGGCACCACCCAGGAAATGTCGGCGACATCGGTCGAACCGCGCCCCACCTGCCCAGTCTGGTCGATCACTTCCTGCAAACTCTCGAGGGGCTTCTTGTCCTCCAGGGTTTCCTGAATCTTCAACGCAAATTGTCGCTCGTCGGTCGATAACTCCAGGTCGTTCAACTCCCGCAGATTCTGCAGGGCGACCTGCGCCAGAGCCGAATTGGGCAGCATCTCCAGCGTTCCACCGAGGTACTCCACCTCCAGTTTGGTTTCCGTGGCCAGGGCCCCCGCCTGAGCACACAGCTCCAGTCGGCGGTAGACGCTGCGCGCCACGGCGGATTCCGGGTGCCGCACGTAGTAATACATCTCGGCGAACTCCGGAACGACATTGGGCGCTTCCCCCCCGGACGTCACGACATGATGAATTCGAGTAAAGTCGGGAGTGTGCTCGCGCAACAGTTCCGACGCATGGGCCGTCAGTTCGACCGCATCGAGCGCCGACCGCCCCTGACTGGGAGATCCCGCAGCATGGGCCGCCTTGCCATGAAACCGGAATTTGGCCGCGATACGTGCCATCGATGACACATCTCCCGCCGCATTGCGGTTACCGGGGTGCCAATGCAAGACCGCGTCGCAATCGGCGAACAGGCCTGCCTGGACCATGAACACTTTGGCCGCTCCCCCTTCCTCGGCGGGACACCCATAAAACCGCACCGTCCCCTTGATCTGCCCGGACCGAATCTGTTCGGCCAGTGCGATCGATGCCGAAACCGAAGCGACGCCAAACAGATGATGGCCACAGGCGTGGCCATAAGTTCCCTCGGCGCGCGGCTGCCGATAGGGCACCGCCTCTTGCGACAAACCGGGCAAGGCGTCAAATTCCCCGACGATTCCGATGACCGGCGTCCCGGTTCCATAGGTCGCGGTGAAAGCGGTCGGGATCTCGGCGACCTTCATTTCCAGCTTGAAGCCCGCATCCTCGAGCATCCGGGCCAACAACGCCGACGATTTGGTTTCTTGATAACCGGGCTCGGCCCACCGCCAGATGTTCTGCGCCGCATCCCACGACTGGGCCTCGCGCTGTCGAATCGACTCGTTCAATCCCGCCTTCTGAGCCCAGCACAGTTGCGCCGGAATCACAGCGACGACCAGAGCCACAACAGTCCGCAGAGAAAAGCGATGCACATTCATATAATCCGCCCAATAATGGGAAATGACGATCGGTTCCAGATTGAAGGGGAACGAGAACGCGAATTGTCCCCGCCGGGCAAACGGCAGGACGCTTCCAGCAGTCTTCCAGCCGTGCCGCCCCCGCATTATGGAGCCCCAGCGAAATTCACGCAAACGACAGCCCACGCTGGCCTTGTGTTCCCCCCAGAGATTACCCCTCCGGCAGGTCATGAACGGCATGTCGTACTCGCACCGGGACGGGACACAATTCGATGCCGCATGAAACAGCAGATCCCGGTGCTTGCGGACGCTGTGGCTCGGTCAGCAGGACTTCCGGCTCCTTGCACCCCTCTTCAGGCCTAAGTAAAAGAGGGGAGTCAGAACCGCAGTATCCGAGTGCCGCGGCCTGACAGCCACCCGATCAATCCTCGGCAGCGAGAACTCGACTTCTGGCAGATGATTCAGTCGGAGATTTCTCTTTTCACTCCCTGGTTCCAATCACATTCTTCAAGACTCACCGCATCGGCGGAGTGGACTTCGGTTTGCACGGCCCCCTTCGCCTGACTCGCGTCGCAGGAAATATCGCCCCGCCCCATGAACAGCACCGCCGCTCTTGAACAAATCCGCTCGCGGATCGTTTCCCGCTACACGTTGTTGTTTCTCAAAACGTGGGAGGAAGACCGCTGGGAAAGCAGCCTGTCGGAACTGGCCCTGGAAATCGAGCGCGGGCTCGTGGTCTGGACGGTCACCGAAGGGGCTCAACCGCCCCCCAACCCCGATGCCAGTCGGGGCAGCGATCCGCTCACGTTTCTGGACGAAGTTGAAGCGTATCCCCCCGAACATCTGTTTTTGATTAAAGACTTTCATCCCTACTTGAGCGATCCCAGGGTGGTCCGCAAGCTGCGAGATCTGTCGCGGAAACTGGGTGACCAGAAAAAGACGCTGCTCTTCATGGGGCCCGTGATTGAGATCCCCGTCGATTTGCAGAAGGAGGCCTTCTTTTTCGATCTGCCGCTTCCCGGAATTGAAGAGATTCGCAACGAATTCGCCGAGTTGATTACGCAGCTCGAAACAACCGGACAGCGCGTCCCGGAGATTTCGCCGGAATATGAAGAGAAACTCGTCAAGGCCGTCCTGGGGCTGACCTCTCGCGAAGCTCGCAAAGCGCTGCAATTGGCGATCTCGGGCCGCGACGAACTCGATGATGAAGTCTTTAAGGCATTGGTCGCCGAAAAACGACACCTCGTGCAGGGCTCAGACCTGCTCGAATTTTACGACCTGGATGAAGGGGTCAAAGACGTCGGGGGGCTGGAAGTTCTAAAAGACTGGCTCCAACAGCGCTCAGAAGCGTTCTCTGAGCGGGCCCGCGAACAGGGGATTCCGCGTCCCAAAGGGGTGTTGCTGCTGGGGGTCCAGGGTTGCGGCAAAAGTCTGACCGCCCGGGCGACAGCGCGGCTGTTGAGTTTCCCGCTCGTGCGCCTGGATGTTGCCAACCTGCTCTCGGGCGATCGCGGCGCGTCAGAACGCAACCTGCGCGACGTCTTGCGGCTGATGGAAACAATTGCCCCCGCCGTCCTCTGGCTGGACGAAATTGAAAAAGGCTTTGCCGGTGGGGGTGAAGGAGCGGCCGGCGGCGCTGGGCAAGACGCCGTGATGACCCGCCTCGTGGGCAGCTTCTTGACCTGGATGGAATCTCGCAAGGCCGCCGTTTTCGTTGTCGCGACAGCCAACTCCATTGCCGGACTGCCACCCGAAATGCTCCGCCGTGGCCGATTCGATGAGTTGTTCTTCGTGGACCTTCCCAATTACCACGAACGTATGCATATCCTCGGAATCCATCTGGGCAAGCGGGGCTGGAAGCCCGAAAAATTCGACCTGGCGGCGATTTCCAACAAGACGGAAGGTTACAGCGGCGCCGAACTGGAACAAATCGTGTCCGCCGCCATGATCGACGCCTTCGGACAGGGCCGCGTCCTCACCCAGGAAGATCTGGATCGAGCGCGTGACCAACTCGTGCCGTTGTCGGTCACCATGGAAGAAAAGGTCTTCCAGCTCAGAGAATGGGCGAACACTCGCTGCCGGCGGGCGACCTCCGA
This sequence comes from Planctomycetota bacterium, assembly GCA_018242565.1. Taxonomy (GTDB): domain Bacteria; phylum Planctomycetota; class Planctomycetia; order Planctomycetales; family Planctomycetaceae; genus JACQFH01. The sequence goes on from JAFEBR010001002.1 coordinate 9,250, forward strand.
CAGCCGAGTCACGAAGATGATCGAAGAAGAGCAGCGCGAGGCCAGCTTCCTGGATGATGATGAGCCCGTCAAAGAGCAATGGATGGAACTGGCAGAGCACGGGCAATTGAACTCGGCCGTCATGGAGTATCTGCGACGCTGCAACGAGGCCCCGTTTCCCAAACTGCAGGACGATTTCGCCCCGTACCTCGAGACCTCCGGTGAACAAGGCCTGGCGTTGCGTGCCGACCCGAACATCGTATTGTGGTCCGGAATGAGTCAGCCATTTGCGGAACTGCTGTCATCGCTGATTTCTCAACGCCGCATTTATTTGCA
>JAFEBR010001003.1 GCA_018242565.1 Planctomycetota bacterium
AGTCGAAATCGACGTCGCCCGCGAGCAACAAGGGCCCCTCGGCCAGGCGGGGGGGCCGCTCTTCAGACGGGATTTCCGACAGGAGCTGCGGCGTTGGAATCAAGGCGATGGCCCGGTCTTCAATCAGAAATGTGCCGGGTTTATCTCCGGGCAGCGCGCTCCACGGAAACCGCGTCGCTTGGCCATCGGGGGAAATCAGGACGGTTTCGCAGCCGTCAAGATGATTGGCCAGCGGCTCCCACAACCGCTGCCGCAGTTCCTGACCAGTTTGGCGGCTGTCTGCGGTGCCCCCGAACGAGTTGCGCCAGCGGTCGACGAGATCAGCGACCGGTTTGGCAGGGCCGAGTTCGACACGGACGATCTCGCGGTCGCCGCGAACGACAAACGCCGCAATCCGCCGCTCGGAGGATTCGCCTGTTTTGCCGAAATAGAAATACTCCAACAGATCGACAAGTGCGGTGGGCTGCGGCTGGACCCGCAGTTTGGCGCGGATATCGCCCGGACTGACGCGCTTGCGCTCCTGGTCGTGCCGAAAATGTGGGTGCTTTGCTGAGAGCAATTTCTCAATGGATTCAAGCCCGGATTGGTGCAGGGCGACCGACATGTTCCAGGCGTTACGCTCTTGTGAACGGATTTCGGGACCAGGCGGATTCGAAGTCAGGGTGCTCACCCGCGCCGCGAGCATTCGCAACATCGCAAACTCGGGGTCGTTCTTCACTGCCTGTCGACGTTCCGATTGCCGGATCGTGATTTGCCCCTTCCAGGCCAGAACGTAGGGCCATGATTCGTCCGCGGCTGCGTCTGCAACCGAAGTGACCGTCATCCAGAGATTCAGAGACGCGCTCAAGTTTTGGGCCATTAGCATCTGCTGGTGTTCGTTTTGAATCGCGGCCGTTCGCTGCAGGTGTGCCATCTGGATTTCAAAACTTCGGGCGACGAGGGGCCGCGCCAGGTCCGAACGGCCACGACGCCATTCGGAACAGCTCTGGATTTCGAGGGGCACAGCCCTGTCGGGGTGCCGCGAGTCCAGAATTGCATCGAAAATCGTCTGCGCACGCTGAAACAGCAGCTCACCCGCTGTGAATTCACCCTGCCCGTAGCACAACAGCGCTTGAGTCGTGAGAATCGAGGCTGTATGCGGATGATTCGGCCCGAAGGCCTTTTCGCAGCCGCGCGAGGCCTCTTCAAAAAGTGGAGCCGCGGCAGCATTGTTCCCCTGAGCGAGGTACAGGACTGCCAGGTTATTGATACTGGTAATCGTGTCGGGATGCTCTGGGCCGCGAACTGCCCGGCGAATTTTCAGCGCCCGCTGAAAGAGGGGCTCGGCTGCACCGTAGTTCCTTTGTTCCTGGTAGGTTTTCGCCAGGTTGTTGAGCGTGAAGGCGGTTTCCGGATGATCCGGTCCCCGAACTTTTTCGCGAATCTGTAATGCCATTGTGAAATGGAATTCGGCTTTCACGTAGTCGCCCTGCAGGAAATACAGATAGGCGAGGTTATTTATACTGCGTGCCGTTTCAAAGTGGTTTATGCCGTGCACGCGTTGCCGAATCAGTTTCGATGAAAATAAGAGTGGTTCGGCCGCGGCGAATCGACCTTGGCCCTGGTAGATCATCGCGAGGTTATTCAGGCTTTGAGCCGTTTCGGGATGGGACTGGCCAAACGCCGCCTGCCGGATCTTCAGAGCGCGCACGTACAAAGGTTCGGCAGCGCCGAGATGATTCTGGGTCAGATAGAGATTTGCCAGGCCATTGAGGTTCATTGCCGTCACCGGATGGGTCGGGCCGAAGGTCTTCTCTGCAATTCGCAACGCGTCTTGGAAGCAAGGTTGGGCAGCGTCGTAATTTGCCTGAGCAAAATACAAGCCCGCAAGTTCCCGCAGAACCTCGCCCGTTTTCCAGTGGCTCGGGCCCAGATGGCGCTTACGCACCATGTGCACTCGCCCGAGAATCTCGATGGACTCGCGAATTTGGTTGGCGTCGGCTTCGGAGGCTTCTCGCACCTTGCGAAATGATTGCTCGGCATCTCGTAATTCCTGACGCTCGTCCGGTGCCAGTTTTGCCAGGAATTCCATGTCGTCGAGCTCGACAATGGCGTTGATGACGCGCCAGTGATCTTTACCATTTTCATTGAGCTTGCGGGCGATTTCAAGCGCGTCCGAGCAGGCCCGACACGCAGACTCGAGATCCCCGTGTGCCTCGTAGTACGCTGCAAGTATTCGGAGCGAGTTAATGATCTCGTCGTTTTGATTCCCCAGATTCTCGCGTTCGAATGCCAGCTTCTGCTTAAGCACGGCGATCGACTCCTGCGGTTTCCTTTCCGCCCACAGCTTGACCGCCAACTGCGCAAGTCTGTCCCGCTCCTGCTTCACAGATTCCGCAACGGCTTTTTCGGGCGTTTGCGCTGGCTTCTGGGCTTCCGGCGGTTTGCCAGTCTGGCCTGTGGCCTTCGTTGACTGCGTCTGCGCCGGTTTCATCGCCGTTTTTAGAACGGCGGGATCGGTCGATCCGAATGCAGCACAGAGATTCGCCACAATGACCGGCCCGATGAAGCGAAACCCGTTTCTTATCAGTCGATCGGACTCATTCGATTTTGCATTCCGAGCCATGGTTACCTCTCGATTATCTCCAGTCACCGCTGAGCACGAAGGCTGCCCAGTAGTAAGGGGATGGGCCAGGTTCTTGTGGAGAATCGGCGGATGGTTTACTGTCGAATGCGACTGGTAACGCGGCTGGCGGGAAGACGCGCTCGAACAGCCGGGTTGCGGGGGCGGCGGTGAACGGAGACATGGCCAGCGCCAGAGCCAGTGCGGCGGCGGTTCGCTTCGCCCAGCGCTCTCCTCTTTTGATGATTCGGACGATCAGCCACAAGGCGAACACTACGAGCGATAGGCCCGACGCGGCAATCAAGTTCCGCACCGCCGTATTCGAATCGGGTCGGCCGGAGTGCAGGGGGGCCAGTTCAACCTCGGTGCCGCGGTTGGGGGCGTGCTTCGGGTCGTATTCGTGGAGCATTTTCAACTGGGCCTGTCGCAGGGCTTCGAGCTTGGGCAGTTTTTTCTCCCATAGGTTGCGATAGAATTCGGTCATCAGCTCTTGGGTGGCGTTGTCGTCGACTTTCCAAAGGCTGGCGATGCATGTTCGTGCGCCGGCTCCATGGAACGAGCGTTGCAATCCCAGAACGCCTTCGCCACCGACCACTGTGCCGACGCCCGTATCGCAAGCAGACAAGACGACCAGCTCGGCCTTTGAGAGATCAAGCGTGCCGACTTCCTGGGCCGTCCAATTACCGTCTGCGACCGACCAGGGGCGGGGCTTGTTCACGCCGGCCAGAAGCAACGCTGAGCGGACGTGAAACTGAGGATTATCCTGGGATGGCTGCTCCATTCCTTGCCGGGGGCTCGTCGCCTGAAAGTAACCGTGCGTGGCAACGTGCAAATAGGTGGCAGCAGGAGCCAATTCGTTCAGGGCCATTTCCGTTGCCTGAGCACCGGTCAGCATGGACGTTGAGTCGGCTTTTCCCACGAGTTTCTTATGGAGCGCAGCGATTTCCATGATTTCACGGCGCGTGCCATCGAGCTTCTTGACGGGCGGGTCCAGGCCCGAGAGTTGGCCATTCCCCTGGGACTCCTGGTCATTTTTCGCTACGGCAGGTGGCGCGTCGAAGTCCACGTCCCCGACCAGCAGGGCCAGGTCCCCCTTGTGAGGAACGCGCGGCCTGTCCGCAAGGATTGCCGGGAGCAATTGCGGCGTCGGGATCATCGCGATGGCCCGTTCTTCCAGCAAGTACGATTCGGGTTTGGTGCCTGGAAGTGCGCCCCACGGGAACCGACAGACCTGGCCATCGGGAGAGATCAAGACGATGGCAGCGTCAGCCAGGTGCAGAGACAGCGGTTCCCACAGTGTCTGTCGCAGTTCCTGGGCAGCTTGCCGGCTTTCGCGCCCGCGACCGATAGACAACGACTCGCGCCAGCGATCGACGAGGTCGGAAACACGCTTTGCGGAGCCCAGTTCCACGCGGACGATTTCACGATCTCCGCGGACGACAAATGCCGCAATTCGTGGCTCAGATCCTCTATATTCCAGAAGATCAATGAGTACCGTTGGATTCTTTTGCTTGCGCAATGCGGCCTGAATATCTTCGGGCGACACGTGTTGCCGTTCCAGGTTGTTGCGGAATTCGGCATATTTGCGTGACAGGTCTTGCTCGAGCCCCCCGACCTCCTTTGCGAGTTCGGTTCTCCGCCGTTGCCAGTCGTCCCGGTTCTTCTGCACTGTTGAAAGGGGAGGGTTCAGAGTGAGAGAACTCCATGCCTGGGTCGCCTGTCGCAGTTGCGCGTATTGGGGGTCATCTCTTAATGCCTGGCGAAGCTGGAGCTGACGTGTGGCGGTTTGGCCTTTCCAAGCCACGACATGCCGCCAGGTTTGAGGAACGGGGGAATTGGCATCGGCAGAGATGATCAACCACCAATCCAGGCACTCCGATGCCTTGCGAGCCATCAGAATCTGTTGCTGCTCAGTCTGCACGGAAGCGGTGCGCTCAAGAATTGCAAAATGAATTGCCAGGCTACTCCCGACAAGATTCAGCGCCTCGTCCGGTTTGCCAAGTCGAAAATATGTTGATCCCTGGTTGCAAAGCTCCGTCGCCGTGATGGGATGTTCATTCCCCAGTGACGCTTCGAAGATTCCCAGTGCCCGCTCACGCAGCGATCGTGCCTGGTCGTAGTCTTGCTTCATAAAGTAAAACTGCGCCAAAGCACTCACCGCATGTCCGATATTCGGGTGGCCTGGTTCAAGCGCCGTCTCGTGCATCTTCAGCGATCGCTGCAACAACGGTTCAGCCGCAGTGTATTTTCGCTGTCGCGTGTACGCGCGGGCCAGGTTGGTGAGGCAGACTGCGGTGTGCTTTATGTCGACACCGGGGGATTCATCATAGATTCTGAGTGCTCGTTCAAAATACTCTGCGGCCGTGGCCCAATCCTCCTTTCCCAAATACAACAGGGCGATATTATTCAGGGCCGCGGCCGTGTTCGGACCGGCAGTTTCCTCCGTTGCTTCGTTAATCTTCAGCGCGCGTTGCAGCAGCGACTCGGCAGCCTCGTAGTTGCCCTGGGATGTATAGGACAGGGCCAGATTATTGAGAAGCCCGGCCGTGTCGCGATCGTCGCGTCCAATCGCGTCCCAAATTTTGAGCGCTCGCTGAAAGAGCGGCCCCGCTGCGGCATAATCGCCCATTTCCATATGGGCACGCGCCAGGTTCCTGAGGCAGTTTGCTATTTCAGGAGCATTGGGACCTCGCCATTTTTCCTGGATCGCCAAGGATCGACGTGAAAGAGGTACGGCCGCGGCGTAGTTGGCCTGGACGAATCTGAGCCATGCGAGATCGTCGAGGCTCTGGGCAGTAATCAGGTGGTCAGAACCATACGCCTTCTACCGTATCTTAAGTGTCCGCTGTTCAAGCGGTTCGGCATCCGCAAACCTATTCTGCGCGAGTGCGACTCCGCTTAGGCCGGTTAGAGTCGTGGCGATATCCGGGTGATCGAGACCGAGACACATTTCCTGAATCGTGAGTGCTTTGTCGAGGTGTAATTTGGCTGCGGCAAGGTTCCGCTGGCGTAGGTAGCTGCCCCCGAGCATAACGTGCGTGGCGGCCACCTGTCGTCGATTGGGCCCCCAGATCCGTTCTTCGGTCGCTGCCACGCGGAGAAGAACTTCAATGGCTTCGGCGAGCCTGACGGAATCGAAAAATTGGTAAGCCCGCAGTTTGTCGTGCTCGACATCCCGCAATGACTTGCGATCTTCGATCGAGAGCTTCTCCTGAAATTTAACGTCTGCGAGAGCCAGCCGGGCGTCCGTCACGCGCCAGTCGTCGGCTCCGTGCAGTTTTGTTTGTGTGGCCAGCACGGTTGCTTGCGCCTGGCGCGCGTGTTCGAAATTGTCGAGTGCGATATACATCTCGGCGAGTTGCATCAGTGTGCCCAAATAATCCTCTGCGTCGTCACCGAGCGTCTCACGCTCGATGGTGAGGATCTTCTCGGCGACGACAATAGCGGCTTGCACATTTCCGTCCCGGCGCAATTGTTG
>JAFEBR010001004.1 GCA_018242565.1 Planctomycetota bacterium
AGGTTATCGAGCGCTGCCAGTCTTGGTTGAAGCGTTACGACGAGGCAGTCAAAGCGGCTCAAAAGCAATTCGGGAAGTGAGGACAATCCGATGGATGGCGCAAAACGCAAGGCGATTGAAGCAGCAGGCTGGAAGGTTGGCGACGCCGCTGACTTTTTGGAGATGAGTGACGAAGAACGTCAGTTGCTGGAGACGCGAGCCGAACTGGCCCAAGCCGTTCGTCGCCAGCGCGAAGCCCGGCATCTCTCTCAAAAGCAACTGGGAGCGATGCTCAAAACCAGCCAACCGCGGGTCGCGAAGATAGAGCGTGCCGCCGCGGACGTGTCGCTGGATCAACTCGTGCGAGCATTCACGATTGCGGGTGGGCGGATCGTCGTCAAAACAGCGCGGACAAAGGTCAAGCAGGGCCAAAAGCCCGCCACCCCAAAGAAGACCTTAGTGCTCGAAGTAGCGACCTCAAAGTCGCCCGAGTGAGGCAAGGTCTCGTCTCCCAATACTTCAGACGAAGAGAATCGTAGGATATACTGCTGTGTGATCAAGCACCTCTCGCAGTACGACATCGGCTCAGTCCGTTTGGCGGTAGCTCACGATGTGCTATCCATCGATGGCGTTTCGTTCCCGGCTTCGCTGCGTTGGCTTAAGAACCGGGAAGTTGTCGTGTTTCTCGCAGAAGCCTGTGGCTGTGAGATTGGCGACAGCCCACCGACCGGGACGGGTGTGCAGGATTGGACGAAGATTCGCCAACGAATGCGATACATCGTGAACCTTTTTCGGGCGCGTCCATTTGGACGCCGCGGTAGTCGGTGCCCCCGGCGACTTGCCCCTTGAGCCAGTCTAAAATGTGGTTGGGTCTGCCAGTTCGTTTTGGCCTGAGTGAAGATGAATGCCCAAGGGCGCGCTGCATAATGCCGGCAGTGCAGGTATTGGCCGGGTGGCAGGCGAGACGCCTGCACCACAAACGATGGTGCCCTCGATGGGGCGGTGATGCGTCCCTGCCCACGCAGGCGAACGTGTCACCACGACGCTCGGGTTGGACGCATTCCGTGTGGCCGAAGCAGCGGGGGCCGAATGGCAACCGCAGAATCGGCGACGGCGAGATGGCTACAGAATGACTACAATTTGGCCGACCGCAGCAATACCCCGCAAAAGCAAAAACCCCGCAAACCATGATGGCTTGCGGGGTTACGAATGTGGACAGAGCCGGGATTGAACCGGCGACACCAGGATTTTCAGTCCTGTGCTCTACCAACTGAGCTATCTGTCCAGTGTCGAAACGGCAGCAACAGAGTCAGAAACGGCGGGCAAAACCCGACCGCCACCAACGCGTGCTGCGTCTGTTCCACAGGATAGCAGACCCATCGGAAATTCCAAGGGATCACGGACTCGGAAAACGCCAAAATCGCCCGGCTTGTCGGTTTCGGGCCCGATTCTGCCGGAAATCCCCCCCTGTCGCCCGGCGCCCGTGGTCTTCGAACGCCCCGTACCGGCGACTGTTTCGATTCCATCGCCCGGCTCCGCCTGCCGAGTCACCGTCAGGCCCAAGCCGTACCAGTTGCGTCCGGATACAGGCCGTCTCCGCCTTTGCCCCCATCTCGGGCTGGGTCACGGGCCAGAAACCAGGACCGGCACCAAGCACCGGGCCATTTCCGCGCGGAATTCACTGCCCAACTTCAGAAACAGACCCCGTTCTTTCCACGGAGAGGCAGGCTGTACCGATTGTCGGCGGAACCAACCGGGGGATAGAGTAGTCGGCACGCACGATGTTCCCGCATGTTGCCGCGGGAACGGCTACCGATCAACGCCCCTCATCACGCTCAATGCCCGATGTACATTCCGCCATCTTTCGAAGAAACCGATCTCGAAACCCTGCAGGGACTGATCGAGAACTACAGTTTTGGCCTGTTGGTCACGCAGGCAGATGGCACGCCTGTGGCCACGCACATCCCTTTTCTGCTCGAGCGTGGGGCAGGCCCGCACGGGACCCTGGTGTGTCACCTGGCCCGAGCCAACCCGCAATGGCACGACGCGCAGGGCAAGCCCGCCCTCGCGATCTTCTCAGGCCCACACGCCTACATTTCGCCCACCTGGTATGCCGCCGAGCATGTCGTTCCCACCTGGAACTATGTCGCCGTGCATGCCTACGGCTCGCTGCAGGTCATTCACGCCCCTGCCGAGATCCGGTCGATCGTCGCCGCCTCAGTCCGGCAATTCGAGCAGACGCAGCCAAGCCCCTGGGAATTGCCGGCCGACGGGGAGTATCTCGACAAACTGCTGCCACAGATCGTCGGCATCCGCCTGGAAATCGAACGACTCGAAGGCAAATGGAAGTTGAGTCAGAACCACAGCCCCGAACGGCAGGCCCGGGTCATCGACGAGCTGCGCAACCGGGGCGATGAGCGCGCCGAGGCGGTGGCCGACCTGATGCAGGAACGGCTAAAAAACCGCTGAAGCCCACGCAGGAAATGGAACCGCGCCGGACGGCCCGCCATGCCTCACTTCGGCGGATACTTGACCGACTGAACTTCGATTTTCATTTTTCCCAGTGCGCTGACGAGGGGCAGGAAACTCGTGACGGCGGTCGCCTCGCCTTCGTCGGAAAAGCTGGTGTCGGCGAATTTGATATGGTCGGCGGCGACGACGCCCCGCCCCAAAGTCGCATCCAACGGCACCCAGACTCCACGAATGTAGACTTCGGTCCACATGTGGCCGCCAAAACTCGAGAGGGTCGGAACATAGACCAGTCCCACCGCCACTCGTGACGGAATCTGCTGGGTGCGACACATGGCCGCCAGCAACACGGCGTGTTCCGTGCAGTCACCCGAGAGGGTCTTCGCCACTTCCGCGGCGGACGCCAGCAGTGTCGAGAAATTCTTGTTCTTCAGATTGTCCGCCACCCACTTTTCCATCAACTGCGCCTGCTTCCACGGGTCGGTTTCCTCGCCGACGGCTTCGGCAGCGTGTTTCTGAACGAGGGCATCGTCGGTCTGAATGTACTCGTTGGAGGCCAGGAACTCGGCTCCAGGCTGATCCGCCGCCTCGGGCGGGGCCTGTTCTGGCGGTCGCACGCTCGTGACGGTCAAGTCGATCACGTGGGGTGTCACCCGTGTGATGGCCTGGGTATTGCCTGTCGTCAGCGCTTTGGCGGGGTCATCCCCAGCCACACTGATCCGATAGACCGCTTCCAGCGAATTGCGGGCGCGGTCAATCGGCTTCACCTTCACCAGCGTCGAGACGGCCAGATCGACTTCTTCCCCCGTAAGGGCTTTCAACGCCTCTTCCCGACTCACGCTGTAGGTAATCATGTTGGCCAGGCTGACGGTCGATTTCAGTCCAACTCCCTTGTCGTCGAGATACTCGGTGGCCGTAATCAACGGGGCCACCGACTGGGAAATCGTGACCGCCAGCAGTTTCTGCGTCTTGCCCCCCAGCAGCGTGACCGTTTCGTAATCGCCGGCCTTCAGGGTGACGGTATTCCGCTTGCCAAACTGGGGATCGAAGCTCTCGAACACCCGTTTGTCGCCGGGCTTCAACGGATTCTCACGCAGCAGCCGATCTTGAAACGCCGGCGACTTGACGGTGTTATCCCATTTCAGCTCTTTGGTCGTCGATTTGCCATTGGTTTCGGTGGTGAGCAGCAGCTTGCCATCCACCACGCGGCCACTGCTGCGGGTGGGGGCCGCCGGCGGATTGAGCATCTCGAAGCGGAAGGCCAGCAGATCGCCACTGGGGGCTTCCTCGGAGTGTGTCAGGACTTTCGATTTCAACGTCTGCTTGAACCGCGAGATGGTCGTGCTCATCTCACTGTCGGTGATCACGACCTCCTGGCCGTCGCGCTCCAAACGGCCCGAAGAGCCGCGCACGTAGCCCACCCGGCTGTTGCCGATGTAAATGACCTGCCACGATTCCTCGAAATCTTTGAGGTCGGCCGGAGCCACCTCGGCTGGCTGCGCGAAGGCGACCGATTCGATGAAACAGCAGGCCACGACGGGCCAAAAGGCCCAGGCCATGACCCGGAAAATCCCACCTCGCGTTACCGCTCCGCGACGAACACCGCCAGACACACTCAACATCGATCACTCCTCTGGTTTGCGGCGCCAGGCACCGCCAGAAAATTCCATTTCCAGGGCCAGATCATACGAAGTCACAATTCTCAATGCTACATTTCATGAACCGCGAGTGCCGCGTGAGCCCCAACGGCCTCGACCGCCAGCCACTCGACCGCGACGCGGCCCTCGGTCTAAAATGCAGGTGGTCCCACCAGACACGTCTAAAGATCGCACTATGGGCGACATCCGCAATCCGAAACTGCTGTATCTCAAAGGGGGCCTGTTCCTACTGCTGGGCCTGTTAAGTGCCGGAGTGCTGGTCGCCGAGCATGCCAACTGGCGCTTCTTCGGCTTACTGGCGATTGCGATCTGGGCCTTTGCCCGCGCGTACTACTTCGCGTTTTACGTGATCCAGCATTATGTGGACCCTGAATTCCGGTTCGCCGGTTTATGGTCGTTTCTGCAGTATGCCCTGTCGCGGAAGACCGGCCCGCAACCGCCGGGGCCACAGGCCGACCAAGACCAATAAAAAACGGCCGTGGCGTATCTCCCGACACGCCACGGCCGATCAGGGCATTCCGCCCACTTAAAGCTGCCGCAGATCTCACTGCGACAAACGATGGACCAGCGTGGTTATTTGAATTCCACGTTGTATTTCTGGGTCATCTTCCGCCGGATCTCGGCGGTCATGTTGTCGATCTGTTCCATGTTCGCCAAGTGCGTCTGCATTCCCTGGGCACGCGCCTGGTTTTTCAGAGTCTCGTTGTAGGCCGTGTTGTCATTGAAGTAGAAACCTCCGCCCCAGCCATACGATACTTCCGCTGTGGCTGCGACGGATCGTTGGGCACCCGCCGCCACATTCGCCGAGCGAATGGCCGAACCAGAGCCGCGCAGTAATTGACCGACGGCGGTCCCATAATCCAAAAGTTCCGGATCAACATCGAGCATGGGCAACTGGTCGATCTTGCGTGAGAGTTTGTCGTTGAACACGCCGCGTTCAGGAATGCTCAACCCCTTGGTCGTGCGACATTCCTGCAAAATCCGCTGGGTTCCGGCAAAATATCGCTGTGAAGCCTTCTGGATTTTGGCGTTCTTGTCGGCCGCGGCTTGTGCCTCGGAGTTTCCCAGACTGTCTTGCGTGCCGTCGGACGTGGTGGGCGTGCCGTTGAAGAACGACAAGACTTCCAGCACGCTGTGCGCATCCAGAGGTCCCCCCATCACGAACGACTTGCCTTCGACGGCACCCGACCATTTCTGCATCTCGGCGATCAGCATGCCCCGACGGGAGAGCGATTCGAGGACCAGATCGCGTCCGGCAATCTTCAACAGGTCCGGAGCGGTTTCAAAGTCGAGACGCAATTCGCCGATGAATTGATCTTTGACTGTCACAGTGAATGTGAACCCCATTAAGTCGCCGAGCAGCTTGCCGAGAAGTTGAGCATCGAGCTTGGCATCGGCGGCCGCTTTCAGTGTCTGCACTTTCTCGGCAGCCTGGGTCGCGGAGATCGCATCGGCCACATCGACGGCCACAACCACGGCGATATTATCGGCGGCACGGTCGACCGTCTTTTTCAGGTAATCGGGCAGAGGCTGGGTCGTCTTTCCCCGACCCTTCAGCCAGCGCGACACAGCCGCGCGGCTGGCGGGCAGATGCACCACCATGCGGTCGGCAGCAACGGGCACGAAATAGCGATTTCGCGGACTCCAGATGACTGAGCGTCCGGAAATCTGATCGACATAGCCCCCTTCGTTTTCGGAAATTCCTTTGGGGGTCGGCAGTTTCTTACTGACGGTGGCGCTGGCCACTTCCCAAATCGGATCTAAAGACCCGAAATCGAGATTTGCCACGATGAGGGCCTGCTTCAATTCATCAGGGAGTTCGGCCAGCATTGCGTTGGCGGCGGCCGCCTGTTCCCCGTCTTTGAACCGTTGCAACTTGGCAGCCGCAAATCTCAATGATTCGCCGTTGACGAGGACCACCGCGTTGGCGCCCACGGGCGGATGATCCAGCAATTTGGGCCAGTCGCCACCGAGAGCAACGGCCGAAGTACTGGCCAAAACCAAGGCCATGGAAGCCCACATGCGTTGGGAATGAATTGTTTTCATGAACGTGCCTTCAAAGTTGCAGTGGATGAAGTGCGAATGCTGGCGCTCAGTGGCGGCAGATTATCGCCAGGCTTGTGAGCTTAAGTGAGCCCGGTACCGAACGCCAGTGTTGCCCCGAACCGCGATTGATGATAAGCCACGGGTGCTGAGAGCCATGGACTTTCGTTTTTACGCAGTGTGCAGGGACGAGTGTACTGTAGTCCCCGCACGAGTTGTGCGACGCACACGTCCTTCCTAGCCTGACCTCAAGCCGATTCGACTCGACCAGGATTGCCCGAATGAACCTCCTGCCACCAAATTTCGACGTCTCCCAGTCATTCAGTGTCATGCTGCATGACGTCGCTCCGATTTACGAATCGCACGTGGCCACGTTCACCCGCACCTTGGCCCCCCTCATCGGCAACTCGATGGCGGCCGCGGTTGTCCCCTGTTGGGCAGGCGAACCTCTGCAAGAACGCGATCGTCCGTTTTTGAATCGTGTCGCCGCTGAATATGCGAACATCCTGTTGCACGGATTCGAACACTTCCGCCCCGGCAAAGGAGGGCTCGTCTCCAAGATCGCCGACGGGAAGGATGAGATGAACGGCCTCGACGAAGCCGAGACCGATCGCCGGCTGGAGGCCGGGCAAGAGATTTTGACACGCTGGTTCGGCCGGCCTGCCACGGGGTTTATCGCCCCCACGTACCACGCGGGTCTGGCGACCCCCGACCGCCTGGCCCGGTTCGGGATCCACTACACCGTGGAATACGCCAAGGTGACCACCTCGGACGGAGGCCAGCTGCCGCTGGCCTCGTGGGTCTGGGACGTGTCCCCCATTCGAATTCTGTGCCGACTCGGTTATCGTCTCGGCCAGTTTCAATATCGGTTCCGCAGGAGTGCGTTACCGTGTGTGGTCCTGCATCCGCTCGATCTGGAACGCGGATTCCTGCCACAAATTGAACAGACCGTGATCAAGCTGTTGCGTTCGGGACGACGGCCGGTACTCCTCGAGTCTCTGGGATTCGGGAGTCAATCGACGCCAACCGCGGCATGACGAGTTGTCCGGCATTGAAAGTTGCGCCACGCCAATGCGTGTTGACCAGGCCGGCATGCGACAGCAAGGCCCGGGTCATCGCGGCCATCACAAACAATCGGGCCAACGGCGCCAGAACGAACGCCGGCAGAGGCGAGCCCACCAGCGAGAACATCGCGATATCGAGCAGCGTCCGCATGCCGACGGCCAGAGCCAGTGCCAACCCGGCACCGTGCGTCAGCGGTTCCAGACTGCCAGTCTCGATCGCCGTCATCAGGTTCCAGCCGGTCACGGCCAGCGGCAGAGCGAACAGCACCAGCATCCGCACGAGTGAGATTCCCAATTGGCGGGGTGTGAGCGAACCGTTGAAGATTCGGCTCCAGCCATTCCACGATTCGCGGAGCGTGCCATACGAGCGTGTGACGTACAAACCCGGTCCCTGCGCCACTCCGACGCGCAACCCGGCGACCTTGGCTTGACGGGCAATCTGCAGGTCTTCGCTGATTTGTGACCGCACCGCTTCCCACCCGCCGATTCGATCAAACGCCTCGCGTTTTACCAGAATGAACGCGCCATTGGCGAAGACATCGGGAGTGCGCGGGTCCCCCACGCGTTCGGGGCGCAGCCACATCAGAATGGCTTCAGAACAGCAGGGAACAACCGCCGCTTCGCGGGCCGTATCCATTGAGTACCGGGCTGCGACCGTGAAGAAATCAAAATCATGCTGCTGCTGTTCGACAATCGTCGTCCGCAATGTCGAGGGAGACAGAAATTCGCAATCGGCATCGGTGAAGCACAGCAACTGACCGCTGGCCACTTTCACTCCCTGGGTCAGGGCATGGGGTTTACCGAACCAACCGCCGGGCAGCACGGCCACATGCACGACTTTCAACCGGTCGGCGAATTCTACGGCCAGGCGGTCCAGAATTTTGGCGGTCGCGTCGGTGCTGCGGTCGTTCACCGCGACCACTTCCAGTTGCGGATAGTCCTGCTTCAGCAGCGATCGCAGACAGGTCTCGATGCACGCGGCCTCGTTGCGGGCCGCAACAACCACACTGAGGCGCGGCAAGTGCTGATCTTCGGCAGACACCGGGCGAGTCAGCGGGTGCAACACGGCACGATGACGACAGGCCCGGACGAACATGGTGATGACCAGTCCCCAGGTGCCCGCCAGTAACCAGGCGAAGCACGTCCACACGTCCAGATTCGAGAGCATCATGGTTGCCGATCCCAGGTTTGCGATACGCACCTTCCCGCCGAACACGTCACACCCGATTCGCGGACGCAGCGCTCGTTTGGGGAAACTCGACGGAACTCATGACCATGCATGGGATTTCGTCCGCCCGGCCCCGCCACGACTTTCGTGATGAGTTATCGGACGATTCGCTCGAAATCTGAATCCGCCAGTTCTGCCGACGAACGCATCGCACGGTGAGTACGTCTTCGCAGCAACTCTAGGTCACGCTGAACGAAAGGCAAATCTGGGTAAAATGGACGCGAGTTTTCCGCGCCAGGCGATTATCCGCGTGTCGCACAACTGGCAGGCACGGCACGGTAAGCAGACCTTCTCAGGTTCTGGGCCGGCGCTGGCCGCGCAGCCCGAATTGTCAGCGCGCAGCACAGCCCCCGCGTGAATTCGCCACAGGGGTTCCGAATATACCGGCTGCGCTGGGCGCGCGAGCCCAGGAGACACCGAGGGCCAGGGAGTCGCTCATTTTTTTGCCATAAGGACAGCGTGCGCAGCCCACCTCGAGCGACGCGGGGATCGCGATCCCCGCGTCGCCGGCGGCTGTTCGATCAGTCACGTCGCACGGGGGCCAGAATTCGCGAGTGATGCGCACGCTCGTGATAGACCCGATTTTTCGCCACCACCGATTTTTCAGGAGGCTCGATGGTCAGCGGTTCACCCGTGTTGGGGTTCGTTTCGTAGAACGGCGCCCCCGTGCTGGCAACGGTGACACGGATGCGATGCCCCCGATTGAACACCTGGCTCATCCAACCCACCTGAAACGCCAGGTTATAGATTTTGTCTGTCTCCATGAAGACTTCCTTCTCGAAGCCCTCGCGATAGCGGGCCCGCAGGATGTAATCGGCGATCAGGATCGACCGTCCATCGGGATACACATCGCTGACCCGCACAATGAAATCGCTGTCGCGGGCCGACGACGAGACGTATAAATCCGCACTGACGCGACCGGTCCACTCGACGGGCTGTTCCAGCGGCGCTGTCGTGAAGGTCCGCACCTGGGACTGAGTTTCAAAGGCCCGCGCATCGGCGGCCCCCGGAAATCCACGTGCTGGAATGGTATTCGGCTGCAGCGGATCGGCCAGGAATTCCGTCGCCGATTTTTCATCCATCGGTTTTTCCAGACTCAGCACCGAGTCGCGCCGCAGATAGTAAGCGGTTTCGCGCACCTCCACCGGCCAGTCGGCTGCGATTC
>JAFEBR010001005.1 GCA_018242565.1 Planctomycetota bacterium
AAGGCAAACTCTTCATTGGAGATCTCTACTGGCTTCCCGATGCGCGATAGGAAATTGTGACGACGAGGTGCTGTCGTGGCAACACTGATCGGGTGAATGCCAATCATTCGTTTCGGGGTGACACCGGAGGTGTCAGGACTCCGAACGGATCACCAGGTTCTCTCATGGCTTCTGGAATGTATTTCCTAATAGGGTGCTGCGGGCAGATCCAATTGAATTTCGCCACGCCACGTACGGTCACATTCGTCTGCTCGACCGAAAGGTCACGAAGCGTGGCCAAGCTTTCCAGTTGCGCCAAACCCGCATCAGTCAATTGGGTGCCGTCGAGTCTGAGAGTTTCCAGACGTGTCAGTGCTTTCAAACGGACCATGCCGGCGTCCGAAACGCGGGTGCGACTCAGATTCAGGAATCTCAGGTTTGTGAGTGCTGCTAGGTGCGCTAAACCGGCATCCGTCAATCTGGTTCCGTGCAAGTCGAGATGCTCAAGCTTCGACATCCGTCTGAGATTGGATAGACCGGGATCGCCAATCTCCGTATTTCCAATCTCAAGCCATTCGAGACGGACTAGATCGAGCAGGTCTGCCATGCCAGCATCGGTGACACGCGTCGATGAGAGCGACAGCGACGTAAGACGATCAGAAAAAGCACCGAAGTCTGCTTGATTGAATTCGGGGACGCTTGAGAAATCAAAGCCGACGACATAATCCGGGGGGGCACTCCAGTCGTCCGGCAACCAGTCTGCGTACCACGGTGGATCGTCAAAAAGATGATCGTAATCAGCCCACTCTGTTGGTTCCAACTGCGAGATTCTCACGTATGCCACATGCCGGCGGTAGATCTTCAGTCCTTTCCAGGCTGACACCGTGCCCAGAATCCCCATGATCACGACAAAGAGTCGTAGCGACAGCGGGATCCACCGGCTGCGTCGCGGCGGTCTGTCATTCGCCAGATCAGAGGTGGGGGTTGTTTTGCCGGTCATTCGGGCACTTTACCGCTGGCGGAAAATGGGGACCCTGTTCTATTGCATTTACCGCTGGTGGCTCGAGATGTTCGAACGCCCCAGCTGCCAGCGGGCGTACTCGAACCCCTTTTCCCGGCGGAATCCTCCGCGCGCGGCAACCACGCTCAGCCGTCCGGCGTGTCGATCAATTCCTTAAGCCGCGCGGCCAGGTCGGCGGGTAGTCTTGTGAGCCACGATTCGTCAACCAGACCGACACCGATCATGTCCCGCACATGTGTACGATCTTTGTCGCGGAACGACGTCAGTTTCATGCGCACCAGCGGTTCCAGCCCGATGACCCGGTATTCGGCAAATTGCTCAAATTGCTCAACGCTGGCTGCTGGATGACTGTAAGTCGGTCGGACTTTTTCGTTGGCGAACAGAACGTGGACGCCATCACTCGCTCGGCCCTCAGGGCCGTCGAGAAAGATTTCGATCCCGGCCACGTGTCGCCAGACAAATCCCGCGTTCTTCAGGGCCTCGATGACGCGTGGCAGATCGCCGCGATTGATAAGGAGATCCACATCGACCGTGTTTCGGATTGCTCCGGGATCGACGGTCGAAACCCATGTCCCGACGGCATTCCCGCCGATCACCGCATAGGGAATGTCGGCCAAGTTTAACGCCGCCGTGGCGCGCAACAATCTCTCTCGGACCAGTTCCACGGCACGAAACATCCGTTCTGAAGTGTGTTTGGCGAAGTCGACGTTAACCATGCTGCGATTGTAGCCGGCGATTTGACACGCGCCCAGATGGCATCGATGCGGCCGTCATCGGCCATCATCGGCCAATTCGGATATCTGGGGGGATCTCGCAGGCAGGAGCCACGCGGTTCACGAAAACGTGAATCGTTCGGGGGCAGGTTCGAAAACCTGTCGATTACACACATTGATCTGCATCCGGGCCAAATGCAGGGCCAGCGCATATCAAAGCTGTTGATTCGTCAGGACTTCGGTCAAGACTCGGGTATTCATCAGGCAGCGAATCATCTTGCCGCGGATGCTGTCTTGTACCGGATGCCGCTTCAAGAGCGTCACGGCAAAGCGTCGCAACCAACTCAGATTGTTGCCTAATGTGCGTTCGCGGGTGCGACTATCATCCTCTCGAAAGGTCACGTCCAGCACCCAGTGCATGGACTCAATACTCCAATGGGAGCGGACGGCTTCACTGAAGCGTTTGCCGCTCAA
>JAFEBR010001006.1 GCA_018242565.1 Planctomycetota bacterium
CAGAGAGCCCTGTCGGGAAGCTGGGATCAAACGATTCGGATATGGAGCCTAGAAACCGGATGCGAGGTTCGCCAGTTCTCCGGGAGCAGCGGGGCCGTGACTAGCATCGCCGTTTCTGCCGATGGACGCCGTGCCGTGTCGGGGAGCAGTGATCGAATTGGAAGGTATTGGGACTTAGACAGCGGAACCACGTTGTTTACGGCAGCGCCAAATGCAGGCTCCGTCACGAGCGTGGCCATTTCCTCCGACGGCCAGCGTGCCCTATTAGGATGCTCGGATAGCACATTCCATTTCTGGGACCTTTCTTCCAGACGCGGTTTCTTGAACCGTATTGAAGGCCATTTGAGATTTGTTTCGAGCGTGGGCCTGTCTGCTGACGCCCGGCGTGCTGTGTCGGGTAGCTGGGATGGGACCGTTCGAGTCTGGAACATTGACGACCTACGCGAGCAGCGAATCTTGGTCGGTCATTCGAGTTCGGTGAACTGCGTAATGTTTTCAGACGACGACCGATGGATTGTGTCCGGCGGCGAAGACTGCACACTGCGAATTTGGGATGCCACGACTGGAAATTGCGTTGCTTTATGGCCGGCCGACTGGTCAATAAGAGCGGTCGCCATCCAAGGAAACGGTCCCTGGAAAATCGCCGTCGGCGATTCGGCGGGGCAGGTGATCTTTCTGGAACTGATTATTCCCGAGACGTGGAGGCCAGAATGATGCCTAACTACGCAGAACTGACCGACGCCGAACTCGGCACGCTTTACAGCCACGCCGATCCGCTGGCGGCGGCCGAGCTGTGGCGACGGCATGCGCCGTGGCTTCGGAAACAGGCCTACGCCTATTCCCGCCGCGATCCACACATCGCCGAGCGGGCACTGGCTGATTTGCAACTATGCAATGCTGACACCAACTTTCAACGCAAATTCCAGCCCGGACCAGACGCGAACTGGCACGCCTGGATGCACACAGCACTTCGCCGAACGATCCGCCGGGGCCTGTTCCTGAATCTCCCCGAATGGTTCGGGCTGAGCGGCCACCAGTCGTGGCAGAAGTTGCGCAAATTGGGAGTGCCCGAACCCTTGCTGCCGCGCCTGGAACCACTCGTGGGGGAACGCTTCTGGACTGCCGACGCCTTCCTCAATCGTGTCTCCGGTCTCTGGCCGGCCGACGATTTCGAACGTTGGCAGGCGGCCTTGCTCGATGTGGCCCGGCACGTCCGGCGAACGGCTGGCAGCGGGGCGGATCCGGATGCAGAGCCGGTCGAGCCGTTCCTGACGAGTCGTGAGCCCGCGCCCGACGACGAAGCGGCCCGGAACGAACTCCTGCCCAAATTTCGGCAACATCTCAAACACTGCGCCCGGCAATTGGAACCGCGAATTCGCAGGCTGCTGCACAGTCGGTACATCCACAGCACTGCTTGGGCGCGTCTGGCCCAGGAACTGTTCCACTCGAACGATCACAACGTGGCCTTTCGCGCGCATGAGAAAGCGCTGAAGGCTCTACGCCAATGCCTGCAACAACAATTTGGAGAACAATATCATGATCAGACCTGAAGAACTGCTCGCCGACGCGGCGATCGACTTGGTCGAACTGTGTGACCAAGACCGGGCGAAAACCGTGCAATTGATCGAGGCCCTGCTGGTCGACGACGACTGGATCGCCGCCCGCATTGCCTGGCTGCAAGCGATTGACGCTGCGGCGGCCGATTTGAACATCACCCCGGTCGCCCCCGGCGATTTCACCCGTGAACTCGCGTTACTCGAGGAGCCCGGAGTGTGGCCGGCGTACGAACACGGACAACTCTCGGCGGAACGGCTCGTGGCGCTGCTGGGTGATGCTCGGGCTCTGGCAAAAATCGCGGGGTTCGACGAACGCGTTCCGGAAAGCGCAACGCAAACCGGGCCCGTCGGCGTTATTGCCGCGGCGACCCGGCCGAACCCGATCCCCGTAGCCGGCGAAACACGGCGCCAGGCGGAGACCGCTGCGGAGAATTGGACCCGGCTCGTGCGGTCTGACTGGTCGGTGTTTCGCCGACAGATCGAACCGTGGCTGCCGGTGCTGCTGGAACAGGCCGGTGTGGACGCGCGACAGGCCCCTGCGTTTCTGGAATGGATCACGGCCCAGCGCGACCAACTGCTGGCCGGGGGACGCCGCCGGCTGCGCGAATGCTGGCCCGACTGGGTGGCGGCGTTTGCCCGCGACCGACTGGGGCAGACGATTTCTCCGCCGCGTGTCGATCCGCAGGCGTTTGTCGAACGGTTGCGACAACGGGCCGTAGAACTGGCATTGAGTGGCAGCGCGCCGTTCACCCCTGCCGATCGGGAACCGGCGTGGGTGGCTTCCTTCCGCGCGGCCGGCCTCCAGCAGCAGTCGCGTCGGCCACTCGTCGCCGCCGATTTGCTATCGATCACGCTGCCGCCGGACCAGGTCTCCCCCACAGCGATCGCCGGTTTTCGCCGGACGCTGGTCTATCAGATTGAACTGTTCGTCCAGGAAACAGAGGCGTGGATCTAACACCGCAGAGCCGCGACCTTCAGGGAGAGGAATCTAGCCCACTTCCCCCTTCTCCCCTTGCGGGAGAAGGGCCGGGGATGAGGGGGATTACTGGAGCAGACGTTCGCCGACAACCGACATCGCAAACAAGACGTAACTCGCAACACGATCAGCCAGGAGCAACAAATGCCCTATACGACTGTCATCCCCGCCGGCAATCCGAAAGTCGCTGCCCCCCAAGGCGCGTGTGGCCGCGTCCCCGTTCCGTGGCGGTTGCCGGGAAAATGGTCGCACATCGAGCTCAGAGAGTCGTGTACGCCGCACCGTTCTCAGTCGTGCATCTGGCGGGCTCAGTCGGATCGCGCCTCTGGCAAGCTCTTGATCGTGCAATTTCGATCGGACGTT
The DNA here is from genome assembly GCA_018242565.1 of Planctomycetota bacterium. Classification (GTDB taxonomy): domain Bacteria; phylum Planctomycetota; class Planctomycetia; order Planctomycetales; family Planctomycetaceae; genus JACQFH01. Next base: position 2,896 of record JAFEBR010001006.1, read on the forward strand.
GATCGCACCGAGGCCGCGGAGATCTTCCAGAAACTGGGGGTGCCGTTCGTTGACGACTGGTTCCCTGGTCAACCCGATCTGCCGTTGCGGTTCGCCATCGACACCAGTGGGATGCCGCTCCCCGTCCCGGCCGCGGTGGCCGTCGTGACGGTGCTGCCCATCGCGCTCCCCTCTCCGTACCAGGACCTGGTCCTGACCGATTTCATCGGTGTGGGAGGACAAGGCGAAGTCTGGGCCGCCGAGTCCCCCGATTTCCCCAGCATTCGACTGGCCGTCAAGTTCTATACGGCCGGAGTGGAAGAGAATTGGTCGGGGTTGGCCGCGCTGTGCGACGAAGCCCAAGCCGGGTTGGAAATCGTCCACCAGCATGTCGTCCACACGCGCAAGTTTCTCGATCTGCAGGCGCACGCCGGCTGTGGCTGGCACGCCGCCGGTTTCGTCATGGAACAGCTCGAAATCTCGCTGGCGCGAGTTCTTGAGGACTGCCGGTTGAGCGGCGTCCAGTTGCCCCAGTCGATTGCCGTCGACCTGTGCCGGCACCTGGTGCAGGGAGTGGACGCCCTGCACCACGATTGGAAACGGGTGCATCGGGATCTCAAGCCGGCAAACATCCTGCTGCGCTTCGCGCAAGGCGTCAAGTTCTACTATGCCAGCTCGCTCCCGGCGGTGTTAGAAAGGGCCACGGCGCTGATTTCCGATCTGGGCTTCATCTGCCGCGCGGGAGAGGTGCCCCCGGTGACGCTCGGGAATGATGGATATAAAGCGCCGGAGCTTTTCCCCCCCGACCGCGACCAGCCCGTGGACCCCAGCCAGGATCTGTGGGCCTTGG
>JAFEBR010001007.1 GCA_018242565.1 Planctomycetota bacterium
ATCTTGTTGGCACGGGCCGACGATTGAAGCCGCTGCTTGATGTCCGTGAAGTCCTGAATCACCCGCCGCAGCAATTCCTCGCGATAGCGAAACTGAAGGGTGTACAATTCATGGGGATCACGGGGCGGCTCGAACAATGCCCCCATTAGATCGCGATCCCGGGAAGCCCCGTCCGAGTAGATCAGCTGGCCATGACAGTTGATACAGTCAGCGCCATGCCGTTTATGAAATTCCTCGCCGATCCCCAGTCCCATTTTCGATCTCCTTTCAACTAAACCTTGGCAATTGACAGTCCGCCCACACGATGGCGAATGGTGGCAGCCATGACGGCGGCCCCGGCAACAGCATTCGCGAGATCATCATGGCCGCCGGGGGCATGGTCGATGATGTCTTTTCCGCCGCTACGTGTTCGGCGTTCCAAGTTGGCGAGTTGATTCACCAACGTGGGATCGTCGAGCAGTTCGATTTCCCCCGAACACATCCGAGGAAGCAATTCCGTGTAGAGCACCGATTTGTTTTTCTCGCACTTCGTGTATCGCAACCCGCACCCTTCGAACGCTGCGCACACGAATTCCGCAGCGTAATTGTCACCGATCACCCGTTTGATCCCGAAGGCTTTGATCTCGTCGGCCATTTGGGATATCACGACGTAGGGGTTGAATGGTGGTCGATAGCGAAAGACGCGGTCGATAATCACCGTGCGCTGTTCGCGATGAACAATGGCGAGGGCGGCATCGTCGGCGCGGCCCCCACTCAAGTCCGCAAACGCCGTGTACGTCGTGTCCGGCAGGGCTGACAACCCGACTCGTCCCGGCGCCACGAGCGCTTCGATCACCGGTCTCGGCAGGAATTCGCAAACGTCGTCCCGGAACTCGCCCAGGTATTCGGACTTGGCCGCTTGCAAGTCTTCCGCCATCGCTTCATCGACAACCGACTGCGGCAAGGTGGGGTTCATCGTCGTGGAAGGACAATTCCAGACGAGCACCTTGCCCGAGTCCTTGCCGAAGTTCCGCTGGTACGTGTTGAAACACCAGCCCCGGCGTGCATACGGCGAACTGATGCCGATCAGTTTGCCGCCGGTCGTCGCCAACGACGGTTTGATGGCCCGGATCAATTCGGTATCCGATCGAACCTTGGATTCTTCGTCGTAGCCGAAAAACGCGGCTTCATCGACGATGGCCGCGAGCAACGTATGTCCGCGAACCGTTCGCCAGTCCCCGGCGAGGACTTCGATCAGCACCCCGTTGTTCAATTCAAAGCCCTGCTGCGTCTCGTCGGTCACCACGTCCTTGAGCATGGGAGTTGAATCGAACACCGCCCGCAGGTAGCCCCGCACGATCCGGCTTTGGCGTTTCGTCGGACTTATTACGGCAACGATCCCCTGCTCACCGGTCGCCAGTCGCGATTCATTTCCGGCCAGCGCCGCTTCGAAGGCCCCAATGACTGCGGCGATCCGAGATTTACCGCTACGTCGCCCGGTCAGAAACAAGGCGGTGTTGAAACCGCCCGAAGGAAATTGCGTGCGCCCCGTGCAGCGTTCGACCAATTCGCGCCGCGACTCGGGAACCGGCAGCCCGTACATGATCCGCAGCGCGGCCAGCCAGTTGTACCATGTCGAGAGATCGCCATCCGCGTCCGCCAGAAACGGGCGAAACAGATTCGAATCGGTGATGGCGCGAATGATTTCCATTATTCAGATTCAGTCAAATACGCTTTCAGGGATTTGGCCTTCTTGGCTTTGCGTTCCAGTCCCAACGCCTTGAGCAACCCGAGCAGGGTATTCAGCATCTGGGTGTAGCGGCCCGAATCGAATTCGCCCGTCTCGGCCGCCAGGACCTCCATCGTTTCCAGTTGCAACCCGACGAAGACGGCACGTTGCACCAACTGGTCCTTCTGAACCGAGTCGGCCCCGCAATCGCGCTTCAGTTCGTCAACACGTCGCTTGATCGTCTTGGTGACGCTGCTGCGCTGATCCGTCAGCGTCCAGAACTGGGGCGCAAACTTCGCAGGCAGTTCCACGCGATCGGAATTCGATTTTGGTCTGGTCATATCTCACCCTTATTCACTCACCCATGTATTATATTACCGGATTATTAAAAAGGATTGCAAGACGAAGCCATTTACGACTCTGAACGCAGTACGGAATAGATCGTGGGCCGCGAAAGGCGTAACGCGGTCGCAATCGCCGTTATCGACTCACCCTGCCCATTCAGTTGGCGAATCATTTTCAACTGGGTGTCGGTGACTTTTTTGCGCACACCCGCTTTTGAACCGCCCCACGTCTTCCCCTTCGCTTTGGCAACCGCCTGACCGGCGCGAACCCGTTCGGCACGAACTTCGTTGTCATACTGGGCGACACTCGCGAGCACGTTCGCCATCAAACGGCCCGCCGGCGTCGAAAGGTCCAGCCCGTCTTTCAGGCTGACCAGATTCACTTTGCGTTGCCGCAGGTCGTCAAACAACGACGTTAGACCGCTGGCCGTGCGGCCCAGTCGATCCAGTCGCCAAACGACCACCGCCGAAACCTTGCCCGCACGAATGGCCGCTTCGAGCTGCTGCCAACCTGGGCGGTCCATCGTTTTTCCGCTGGCCTTGTCTTCGTACCACTTCACGGCCCCGTCGTTCGAATCAACCCAGCGTTGCAAATCGGGCAACTGGCTTTTGTGGTCCTGTGCCGTGCTGGAAACCCGAACGTAAATGGCGACGTGTTTGCTCATGGACTTCTCCAAACTGAAATGGGGGTGCAAAACGAAACCGCCCTCCGGTCGATGGGAGGGCGGGGCTTCGGGCTGAATTGAACGGCGTGCTACTTCGTCTTCGCCGGCTTGGCCGGTTTTTCGGTCGCAGCGGCCTTGACCGCCTTGGCCACGTCCCCAGTCACTTCGGGGATCGGACCGTAAAGCTCCTTTTCAGGGTTCTTGCCCGAGTACAGTTGGCAGCGAATCGTAGTATCGGACACGGCCTCACCGCCCAGTTTGTTGACGGCACGTCGAGCAGTCGCGAAATCGAACCCGAGCGAACCCATGTAGCGGATCAATGACGTTGCCGACATTTCGAGCAACTGAATTCGCTGACGAATCACCGGCGCGGCCTTCTTAGGCTTGTTTTCGGTCTCGGTCGCCGCGGGTTCGGCCTTCGTTTTCTTGGACGCGGGTTTCGTCGATTCAGGTTTCGCGACAATCGTAATTCCCACCGATGCAGCTTTCTTCGCCATGATTCAGAGCCTTTCAAGTTTTCTGGTATTCGCAGCGCCGTCAATCGACACTGTACGTTCGTTCCCTTATACCAGCGTAAAAAATGAGGCGCAAGTCAAACTTGACGAAAATCGCCGAGACGGCGGTCCGCGATTGCGTGGCGAATCGTCGCGAACCTGGGCAGGGGTTCAAACTTTACGATTCAGGGGTTGCGCAACGCGCCCAGGTCCCGCGCTCGCGAATGGGGGCGACGATTCACTCGTGGCCGAGGGTTCGGGCGCTTGTACGGGGTTCGTGGGCGGCCTGACGGCGGTTAATTCGACGGGCGATCACTGGGCGAACCCGGTGCGCAGTCGATTGGCCGATTTATCGCGGAGACCCGCATCTCGCCATGCGGACCGTTCGTCTTCGATCGCCACAGGGTACGGGGTCTGGCC
>JAFEBR010001008.1 GCA_018242565.1 Planctomycetota bacterium
ACATTCCAATTCGGCGAACCGGACATTGCCTTTCTGCTTCACAGTTTCGGCGACTTCGCCGCGACGATCCGTGGCATCGCGGCGGCGGTTCAGCAGCACATCTTCGACGTAGACCAGCAGGTCTTTGTCGATCTGTTCGTAGACTGCCAGTTGCGTGGGGTTAACGATGCCCATGTCCATGCCGGCCTGAATGGCGTGATACAGAAACGCCGAGTTCATGGCTTCGCGGACGGTATCGTTGCCGCGCAACGAGAACGAGACGTTGCTCACACCGCCGGAGATTTTCATCAGCGGGTATTTCTGCTTGATGATGCGGACGGCGTCGAAGAAATTCTTCGCGTAGTCGTTGTGTTCTTCGATGCCCGTAGCCACTGTCAGGATGTTCGGGTCGTAGATGATGTCGGTGGGGGAGAATCCGACTTCTTCGGTCAGCAGTCGGTAGATGCGATCGGCAATCTGCACGCGATGATCGACCGAGGTGGCCTGGCCTTGTTCGTCGAACGCCATGACGACGACCGCGGCGCCGTAGCGGTGCATCAGCCGGGCGTGTTCGAGGAATTTCGCTTCCCCTTCTTTTAGGCTGATTGAATTGACGACCGGCTTGCCCTGCACGCACTTGAGGCCGGCTTCGATCACCGAGAGTTTGGAACTGTCGATCATGAACGGGATGCGGGCGATCTCGTCTTCGACCGAGGCGAGGCGAATGAACTTCGCCATGGCTTTCTCCCCATCGAGCAGCGCTTCGTCCATGTTGACGTCGAGGATGTTGGCGCCGCCATTGACCTGGTCGCGGGCCACTGCGATGGCGCCTTCGTAGTCGTCGGAGAGGACGAGGCGGGCGAATTTTTTGGAGCCCGTGACGTTGGTGCGTTCGCCAACCATCGTGAAATTGCTCTCGGGCCGGATCGTCAGTGCTTCCAGGCCGGACAGGCGGGTATAGGCGGGGACCTGCGGGCGGGTTCGCGGCGCGCAGTCGCGTACCGCCTGGGCAATGGACCGGATGTGGTCGGGGGTCGTACCGCAGCAGCCACCCACGACATTGAGCCAGCCGTTCGTGGCCCATTCGCGCAGTTGCGGGGCGAGCGATTCTGGTGTTTCGGGGAAGCCGGTGGGGAGCAGCGGATCGGGCAGCCCGGCATTGGGGTGCGCGCTGGTGAAGACGGGCGCGATGGCCGCGAGTTCTTCGATGAGCGGCCGCATTTCCTTGGGGCCGAGTGCGCAATTCATCCCCACGCTGAGCAGGGGCACATGCGAGATCGAATTCCAGAAGGCTTCGACGGTCTGGCCGGTGACTCCGCGATTGCTGCCGGGCTGAATGAAGGTTACCGATGCCATCAAGGGCACGCGGCGCACGCCCGAAGCAAACAGCGATTCAATGGCGAAGAATGCCGCCTTGGCATTGAGCGTATCGAAGATGGTTTCGACGATGAGGATGTCGGCTCCGCCATCCAGGAGGCCGCGGGCCTGTTCGGTGTAGGCCGCGACCAGTTCGTCGTAATTCGTGCCCCGCGCGTCGGGATTGTTCACATCGGTCATGATGGAACAGGTTTTGTCGGTCGGCCCCAGGCTGCCGGCGACGAACCGGGGTTTGTCGGGCGTGCGATCTGAGAATTCGTCGGCGACCTGGCGGGCCAGCGCCGCCGCGGCCCGATTCATGTCGTAGGCATACGGTTGCAGGCCGTAGCGTTCCGCCGAGATGGCCTGGGCGTTGAACGTGTTGGTTTCGGCGATGTCGGCCCCGGCCTCGAAATACTCGCGATGGATGTTGGCGATGATCTGCGGTTGCGTGATGCAGAGCAGGTCGTTGAAGCCCTGCAGGGAGTGTTTCGCCGGGTGGTTGGCAAACTCACGACCGCGAAAATCGGTTTCCTGCAGGCGGTGTCGCTGGACCATGGTGCCCATGGCGCCATCGAGGATCAGAATGCGTGTGGCCAGCAGTTTCTGCAGCAATTCGCCGGTACGATTGGACTCCGAGACGGACATTCGCGAAATACCCCTGGGGCAACAGTGAGATCAAATGACGTATGTGGTGAATCGACCCGTCGAAAATCCGCTGCGGACGGTTGGGCCGAATGATCATGTTGACCAATCGGACACGTTGTGAACAGTCAGTGTTCGCTTGATTCTCGAGGATCGGCTGTCGTCAGCCTTGCGTTGGCGGCGGGCACGCAGCCGGGGACATCCAGGGTGGCTGACCACCAGGGGGGGCTGCTCGTGGAGACATGCAAGGCTCTGACAACGAAAAAACCCCTGTCGCGATGGGCGACAGGGGCTGCAGTGTGTGGAGGCAAGAAACTAGCTGTACTTGAATTCAAATTTCAGTCGTGGCGAGATGGCCGAAGTCTTCTTGGAGGATTTTGTTTTCGATTTTGTTTTCTTGGTGCGTGAACCGGCCGACCCGGACTTGCCGCCCAGGAAGAACCAGGCACCGCCGGCAATCAGGCCGATTGCGATGACACCGACCCCGACTTTCTTCAGGGTGTCGCTGTCCATGCTGCCGCCGCTGCGTTTGGGCTTCACGACGGTCGTGCCTTTGGCCATGGTCAAAGTGGCCGCGGCCGGACGACGTTCAGCAATTTCCAGCAACGACTGGCCTTTGGGGTGACCGAGTTGCACCAGCGCGGTGGCGACGGCCCGGCGGACGCGAATGTCGCCATCGGTCATGTGGCGTTCGAGCGGGGCCATGGCTTCTTTGTCGCCCAGTTTTCCGAGCGCGGTGGCGATTTCGACACGCAGGTTGGCGTCAGAGGCTGCGGTGGCCAGCGACGCCAGCAAAGCGGCACAGGCCGCCGAGGTTTCGACTTCTTTTTCAGCCGACTTGGCACCTGAACGTCTCTTGCCCGCCGACGACTTGTTGCCCGCGGAGGAGCCTTCGCGTTTTTTGGGTGTCGGCTGTTGTGGAGCAACCGGAGCGGCGGGAGCCGAGGGCTCATCGTCATCACCGAACAACCCCGGGGGGGCGTCATCGATTGACGGTTCGGGCTGGGCGGCAGCCGGAGACGGAACTTCACGCAGGGGAATGAATTCAGCGCGTTCGGCAGACGAGCCGCCCGCTTCGCGGGGGCGCACATCGGCATTGGACAGTGGTGGCGCGATCCAACCGCTGTTAGTGAAAGGACGGGCGACCGGTTCTTCCTCGGGGCCTTTCAGCAGGTCATCGAGCAGCGCGGAAGCACATTTGGGACAGTCGTCGATTCCCGGCTCAAGGGGGGTCTGGCAACGCGGGCACTTGGCCTTTGCCATGGCCGCGATTTTGGGTGCCAGCGTAAATTCATCTTCGGTTTCAACCAGCAGGCCGCGGCATTCACGACAGCGGATCATGCCGGGGCGTACCGGACTGCCACAGTGCCGACAGGGAACGGTATCAATATTGTTCTCTAGAGTTGCCATGCAGCATACCTCGTGGTCGTGTTCCACACAGTCCGTGAAATGACTTGAGCGAAGACCTTCCGCTTCGCCCGGTCTTTCGTGTCGCGCCGGGCAGCCAGAAGCGCAGGCTGTACCCGCCGGGGCGTTGTGGGGAACTGATTACCAACCAGCTAAAACATTGTGATTTTGGGCGGAAAATCGGTTTCTTGTCAAGGCTTCAGGCTGCAATTCTCCGTGACGAGAGACTACGTTACGTGGTGCTCGTGCGGAATGAATGAAGAAGCGAATAATTTCCCATGAAACGTCTTACCCCCCAGTTGTCAGACGACGTGTTGATTGGCAAATTGTGTGCCAGCCTCGCAAACTGAGAGAATCCCGGCATTTCGACATGCCCGGCGCGGCGACTGCCAGTGTGTTAGGCATCGTCTGGCGGTAATTCGAGATCGAGGGGTTCATCTCCGGTGAACACCATCTCGGACACGTCGGGTTCTGGTTCGTTATCCAAATGTTCAGCAGAAGGGTCGGTCGACTCGGCTTTGACGCGCGAACGGTAGTAAACTTTGATGGGAACTTCCGGGAAGGGGAGCATGTCGTGCAGTGCCCCCACCAGGTAGCGCTGCCAGCCCTTATCGATCAACTTCGGGTCATTGCATTTGACGACAATGGTCGGCGGCGCGACGCCAATCTGGGTTGCAAAATAGATTTTCGCCGGGCGATTGCCCCGCATCGGCGGGTGATTGCGTTCAATGAGCGCCTGCACGGCGGCGTTGAGTTTGGCCGTGGGGACCCGAATTTGTGCCTGCTTGGCGATCGTCTGGGCCAGGTTAATCAGCTTTTTGACGTTGACTTCGTCTTTGGCCGTGATGAAAGCCACCGGGACATGTTTCATGGATCCCAGGGCGTCGATCAGGTACTTCGACCACTTCTCGGTCGTCATCTGGGCCTCCTGGCCCAAGTCCCATTTGTTGATGACGAAGATACACGGCTTGTACTGCTCGGCGATTTCACCAACCAGTTGCTTGTCGACCATTGAGATGGTCTGTGATGCATCAAAGAACATGAGTACGACATCGGCCCGGCGAATGCTGCGTAGCGCGCGGGTCAGGCCATAGAACTCGATATCGTTGGCCAGGCTCTTTTTTTTGCGGACGCCGGGTGTGTCGATGGCGACGAACGACTTGCCATCGAGTTCGAAGCGTACATCGACACTGTCGCGGGTGGTGCCCGGGATCTCGCTGACGATCATGCGTTCGGTCTGGGCGAGGGCGTTGATGAACGTGCTTTTACCCACGTTACGGCGGCCGACGATGGCCAGTTTGAGTTCGGGGTCGGCCGCGACGCGCTCGCCTTCTTCGATGTCGAAATCATCGGCCGGAGGCAGCATGCGGAGAATGGCTTTGAGGAGTTTATCCCGATTTCGGTCGCCGAGAACGCTGGTGCACACCAGCGGGGCATCGGCCAAGGCGTAGAATTCGGAAACCTCATGGTCGTTCTTGGGGGAATCGCATTTATTCACGACCAGCAGAATGGGGGTTTTGACCTTCCGCAGCCGCGTGGACACGTCGAGATCGAGAGGCACCCGACCGATGCTTCCGTCCACGACGAACAGGATCAAGGTGGCTTCATCGATGCCCGTGTTGATCTGCTGCTCGATGTCAGCGCTCAAATCGTCGGAATCGACGACACCGATGCCCCCTGTATCGACCAGTTCGAAATACTGGTCCCCTTCGTGCATCAGATACGTGACACGATCACGCGTCACACCGGCAGTGGGTTCGACGATAGAAATCCGTTTTCGAGCCAGCCAGTTGAGCAGCGAGCTTTTTCCGACGTTGGGACGACCGACAATCACGACTTTAGGTACAGGCATGACGCCATTTTACGCGCTGCCACCGTGACATGCTATCCCCGATTGAATCATTCGAGCGGTTGCCCCCGCAGTTTCGAAGGGAATTTGCCAGGGGCCCGTACCGGGCAAAGGCCCCTGGGGGCTGAGGTCAGGGCATAAAAAAAGCCCCCTGCCACGCGGGGTGGCAGAGGGCTGTGAATTTTCATTCCCGGTGAGGGGAACGGAAGGGGCGATTACTTCTTGAACTTGCCGTGGCAGGCTCCGCAGTCAATCGCTTTGCCGAAAGCGTCTTTATCGTCGTCCTTGATCGCCTTAACGACTGCTTCGACCTTTTCTTTCCATTCCTTTTCGTCACCCTTGGGCGGCTTGTGCTTGGCGGCCGATTCCCAGCCTTCGAGCAGCTTCGCCTTGTCTTCCTTGGAGATTTCGCCCTTCTTCATTTTGTCGAAGAGCTTGTCTTTCTTCTGGAACTCCATCACTTCCTTGATGGAGTATTTGGGCTTTTCGTCGGCCGCTGACACCAGCGACACAGAAAGCCCGGCAACAACGGCCGCAACCGCACAACAGACGAACCGCTTCATCCTCACAACCTCCTGGAAAAAGGGAACAGCGAATGAGGCCGGCGTCTGCGCGCCAGCCGAAGTCCAAAGATTGACGCCACGTAAAAGATTCGCGCGCCCCACCGTGATATGATGGCGGGCCCTCGTTCGTCAACTCTCGACCGGAAAAACTCTGCGTGTGCCGAGTCAGACCAGCGGCCGCCCGGGAAACGAGAAACCGCGCTTCGGAAAGCGAAGCGCGGTTTTCCACTGGTGCGGCAAACCCCACGGGACCGAAAACCGGCTGATTAGTGCGAGAATTCGGGGCGGCGTTGACGGAGTTGATCTTTGAGACGGGCGACGATGCTGGAGTGCATCTGGCTCACACGGCTTTCCGAGAGGCCCAGCGTGTTGCCGATTTCCTTCATCGTCAGCTCTTCGTAGTAGTACAAAATAATGATCAGGCGTTCGTTGCGATTCAGCCCCTTGGTGACGAGCTTCATCAAGTCGCGCTTCTGAATGCCATTGGTGGGATCGATCCCTTTATCGTCTTCAATGACGTCGATCTCACGCACGTCTTTGTAGCTGTCGGTCTCGTACCACTTCTTGTTGAGGCTGACGAGATTCACCGCGCTGGCTTCGGCCTTGAGACGCTCGAATTCCTCGGTGGGAATCTGCATCTTGCGGGCGATTTCGCCATCGGTCGGCGGACGGCCGAGTTCGGCTTCGGTCGCCTTGCGGGCGGCTTCGACCTTGCTGGCCTTGCTGCGGACGAGTCGGGGCACCCAGTCCATCGTGCGCAGTTCGTCGAGCATCGCACCGCGAATACGGGGCACGCAGTAGGTTTCGAATTTCACGCCGCGGTTCAAGTCGAACGCCTCGATGGCATCCATCAGACCAAACACGCCCGCGGAAATCAGGTCATTCAGGTCGACGCCGTCGGGAAGTTTCGACCAGACTCGTTCGGCATTGTACCGGACGAGCGGCAGGTACTTTTCGATCAGCAGGTTGCGAAGTTCTTTGCTGGACTGGTCTTTTTTGAATTCCTGCCAGACTTCGTTGATATCGCGTTCGACCTTTGTGACCATTGTACCCTCCGTGGTAGTTTCGATTCAGTGCTGTCATCTCTCCAACCGGGATTCACAACGTTGCAAATCCAGCGATTGCAGGCCCGATTTCCTACACAAGTTATCGGCAGTTAAAATCCGCTTGTTGAGAAAATCTTGCGTAATCGGAAAAGTTTAACATGCGGTCTTGTGCTCTTGTTCCAGCGCAAATTGCCCAAAGTACGTGCCTCGATTCGAGTCGGTTTGTGAGAGATTCAGTATCCGCCGTGCCAGTTGCTCGATGGCCAGCGAAGCCGCACTGCGGACTCCGTCGGCGGTGAACGGGGAGCGCCGCCAGACCGCTTCGGGGACGGCCGGGTCTCGCGGGATATGACCGGCGGAGGAGACCGCCAGGTGCAGAAAGGTGCGTGCCGTCTGTTGCACGCGGGCGATGATCTCGCGGGCTTGCTCGGGCGACTGCGACTGGTTCACCAGAAGATGCGGTTGTAATGCGCCGTCGCCGGCGAACAGCGCCTTGAGGGTCGCGTAGGCATCGGCGATCGCGGTTGGTTCGGGAGTCGTCACGACGAGGGCGATATCTGCCGCCGAAACGAACTGCCGGATCGTTTTGTGAATTCCGGTGCCCGTGTCGATGATCAGGAACTCGTGATCGCGTTCGAGTTTTTCGAGTTGCGAGATGATCTCGCGCTGTACGGACGCCGGGCAGTCGGCGGATTCAAACAGCCCGCTCGCTCCGGGGACGACATGAATTCCCTGCGGTCCCTGCAGCACAATCTCTGAGAGAGTTCTCGCGCCGCTGACCACGTGCGACAGATTCCAATAGCCATTCAGGCCGCACAGCAGGTCGATGTTTCCCAGCCCCAGATTGGCATCCAGCAGGCAGGTTCGCTGTCCCATCTTCTGCAGAGCGACTGCCAGGTTCAGGGCGATGACACTTTTGCCAACGCCCCCTTTACCGCTGGTGATGGCAATGGTGCGTGCACGGCGGTCGATGGCGGTCGAGGTGCCGGCGGCGAATTCAGTCCGCCGTTCCATCATACCGCGTAAGATCTGTGCTTGGTCGGGCATGCGACACCAGAAGTTCAAGAAACCGCGAAAGTCGACGTGAAGGGAATTTGCCGGTCGTGAGCCGACCTGGGTAACGGTACGCGAGGGGCTGAGTTTCAGAGATTCGACAGTTTGCCGGCACCAGGTTCGGCGGTGCGGCGGCGTGCCAGCAGTGAGTCTTCGGCCAGAGCCAGTCGCGCCATCCGTTTCGCTTGAGCGTGCTCGATATCGTCCGGAACATCCTGTCCCGTGGTGAGGTACGAGACGGGCAGAGGAATGCGGCGGGAAATGGAGATCAGCGATCCCAGTCCGATGGCTTCATCCAGCTTGGTCAGGATCAACGAGGTCGTGCCGGCGGGGGCGAACTTCTCAGCCGTGGCCTGCAGACTGCGGACGCTTGCCGCCAGGCTGAGCACCAGGTGCACTTCATCGACCTGTGCCTCGGCGAGCAGGTTTTTGAGTTCCTGGATTTTCAGTTCGTCGCGAGGACTGCGGCCGGCGGTGTCGATGAGGACCAGGTCGAGACCGGCGAATTCATCGAGGGCCCGTCGCATTTCGCCGGGCGTTGTCACGACCTTCATGGGGAGATCGATGATTTCGGCATACGTTCGCAGTTGTTCAACGGCGGCAATGCGGTAGGTGTCGACAGTGACCAGGCCCATGCGGACACCGTCACGCAACCGGAAATTCGCGGCCAGCTTGGCGATGGTGGTTGTTTTGCCAACGCCCGTCGGTCCGACGAGCGCTACCACGCGGCGGCGACCGGGGGTCACGGCGATGGGCGGGGCACACTGCATCTCGGGTTCGATCAGACTGGCCAACCGGGCTTTGGTCGATGTCGTGGCATCGAGTCGGCCCGAGTCGAGTTCAGTCTTGATCCGCTGCATCAATTCGCGGGCCAGTTCTTCCTCAATATCGACGTCGATGAGTTCGGTATACAACTGAAAGAGTTCGGTGGGCACATCGGCCTGCGGTTGCCACGAACTGCGAGTCAGTTGAGAAATCATCTGCTCAATGGAATTGAGCTGGCGCGAGATGTGGGCCTGGGGGTCCGCACCGGGCACAGGCGGGGATGACCCCGGTGTGCCGGTGAAGGTAATGGGGCGTGCCGGGAACGATCGTTCGAGAATCGGCGGCAGGCGTTCGACCGCCGGTGCCGGTTGGGGCTGTCCTGCAACCGGACGCAACCCGGCCAGTGGCGGCGGCGGGGCCAATTGTTCGTCGTCGCGGCGTGAGGCCGCAGGAGTGGGTGGCTTACGGCCAGAGGTGGGCGAGACGGCCCGGGGAGTGCGGACGTTGAGCCCCACACCGGCCGTGATTTCAATACGGTCTTTTGTGCGACGCCATTTCAGAAAACGGGGTTCGGGTAATTCGCGAGTGTGCAGGATCACGGCGTCGGGTCCGAGTTCCCGGCGCACCGTTTCCAAGGCATCCTGC
>JAFEBR010000100.1 GCA_018242565.1 Planctomycetota bacterium
AACATAAGTCCGCCCAGATCCGCAATGCAGCAGGTCGATGCCGTTATTCCAGTTCGACGAACGGGGATCACGCAAAGCCACAAAGCCGCAAAGGAGTCTGGGCCATGTCGAATCAGGAATCGGCTCCGGTGATTCGATCCGGGTAACTCTGGCAAGTTCCTGGGTTCCTTCGCACACTTCCCGACGGTTCGAGAGCAATCCATCGCCAAGGCCAAATTCAACACCGCAGGATCTTCTTTGCGCCTTCGCGGCTTTGCGTGAGCCTCTTTTTTTCCGGAGAACATAAGTCCGCCCAGATCCGCAATGCAGCAGGTCGATGCCGTTATTCCAGTTCGACGAACGGGGATCACGCAAAGCCACAAAGCCGCAAAGGAGTCTGGGCCATGTCCAATCAGGGATGCGACCAGCGGTCTCGATTGGGCAAACGCCGGCAAGTTTTTGGGTTCGTATGCAATCTTCCCGACGGTTCGAGAGCAATCCATCGCCAAGGCCAATTTCAACACCGCAGGATCTTCTTTGCGCCTTTGCGGCTTTGCGTGAGCCTCTTTTTTTCCGGAGAACATAAATTCGCGTGGACCCGCAATACAGCGGGTCTGTGCCGTAATTCCAGTTCGACAAACAGGGATCACGCAAAGCCACAATGCCGCAAAGGAGTCTGGGCAATGTCGCATCAGGGATGCGACCAGCGGTTTCGATTGGGCAAACGCCGGCAATTTTTTGGGTTCCTTCGCACACTTCCCGAAGGTTCGAGAGCAATCCATCGCCAAGGCCAAATTCAACACCGCAGGATCTTCTTTGCGCCTTCGCGGCTTTGCGTGAGCCTCCTTTTCCGGAGAATCATCGTGACCGAACATGAACTGGCGAAGATCGTCATCGACACCGCGCGTTCAATCGACACGACGCTCGGCCCGGGCTACGGCCCCTCAGACTTCGAACAGCGACTGGGTCTTCACGATCGCCAGATTATCGGGAAAGGTGTGAAACGTATGCACCAGCAGGCTGTGCGGACGTTCCTCGGTCTGAATGTAACTCAGCGGAGCCGGTGCCAATCGGGTCGTCGGGGAAAAACTGTGCGACAGCCGGGCCCGCACGGCGTCCCCCTGCATCTCTTCATGACAATGCTGAAACACCTCGGGTTCGAGATATTCCACCTGGAAGCTCACGTGATACAGAATCCCGCCGTCGTGCTCCATTGACTCATTCCGATGCCCGCGCAACCGTCGGCCAATCACCTGGCGGTTCTGCGGCAACGGCCGGTCGGCCGCACATGCCACCTCGGTTACCGTGCCCCCATTGTGATGGAAGGCAATCAGGTGGCCCGCATCGCAGATCGCCAGTTCCGCGGAATACTGATCACATCGCACCACCGTTCGAACGTAAACATCCAAAAGTTCTGGATGCACTGAGCGGCAAAACAGCCTGAACATCAGGCTGGCAACGTCTGGTCTGGCGGCTTCGACTCGCATTACAAACGATCTCCACAGGAGACGGCAGGCCGCATCCCCGCGGCTCGTCAGGCAAATTATAACACTCGGGCGAGAGCGCGTGCCACGATGGAAAATCTGAAAAGCGATGCCAATCGACAGAATTGCGATGGCCGTGCCGAACGGTCGTCGCGACTCCGCGCGCCCACTCGACCCGCTGCGACACAGGCCCCGGCCAATCACTCGGCCCCCGCTGACCTCAATTCCTGTTCGACGACATCCATCGACGGACGCGCTGCGGGGTCGCCGGCCAGCAGGCGACTCAACAACGACCGGAAACGATCCGGGATCTGGGCCAGCAAGCCCGACGCCAGATCGCGCGCGCGCACCTGCTGCATGATCTGCATCGGCTGCGAACCCGCCAGCGCACGTTGCCCGCTGAACAACTCATAAAACAACAGGCCAAACGCAAAGACGTCACAGGCCGGCGTCGCCATCACGCCCTGCCATTGTTCGGGTGCCATGTACGCCGGCGTGCCACAGACAAGATTCCCCACGGGAACATCACCGGCGGCAAACTCGCCATCGCGCACAATCACCGTTTCCGCGGGATCTGCCGAGGTACCACTCAGCGACTCTCGCGCCATGCCCGGCCCCGTCGCGTGCTTGCGGTTGGATTCAGTCGACGACGGCCGGCGCGCCAGTCCGAAATCGAGAATCCGTGGCTGCAGATCACGATCGACCAGAACATTCCCCGGCTTCAAATCGCCATGGACAATTCGCCGCGCATGGGCAGCCGCCAGGCCGCTGGCGATCCCCCGGGCGATCCGTAACCGCACGCTCTCATCAGGCGACTCGGCCAGCACACTCGTCAACGCTCGGCCATCCACAAATTCCAGAACGATGACCGGCAAGCCGTCGATTTCTTCGACCGCATAAATCGTGCAAACATGCGGATGGTTGAGCGCCGCCGCCGCGCGGGCCTCGTGCAGCACCGCGGCCAGCGAGTCGGCGGCCTTCCGCTGCAACACTTTCAAGGCCACCTCCCGCTCCAACCGCAGGTCCCACGCCGCAAACACACTGCCAAACGTCCCCTGCCCCAACAGCCGACGAATTCGGTAATGCCCCAGCACACGTCCCGGCTGCAAAGCGCGCTCGGGATCAATCGTGCCATCGGCGGCAGTCCAACTGGCAGGACATAAGCCGCCATTCTGCAGCGCATCGAGCACCCGCAGGATTTCGTCGACACTGCGTCCCACCGAGAGGTTGTGCACGACTCCGTATTGAACAGCCCCCTGTGGATCAATCAGAAACAAGCCCCGTGCACTGACCTGCTTGTCGGGCAGCCAGATGCCATAGCGGGCCGCCAACTGTCCGTCCGTGTCCGCCGCCAGCGGGAACTGCAGGGGGCCCAACCCACCTGCCGAGACCGGCGTCTGCAACCAGGCCCGATGCGTTTCGATACTGTCCACGCTGATCCCCAGAATCTGGCACTGCCGCTTCTGAAAATCAGCCGCATGCGCGCTGAAACTCGTCAGCTCCGTGGGACACACGAACGAAAAATCGCGCGGATAAAACAACAGCAGCAGCCAGTGCCCCCGATAGTCCTCGGCTGTCACCTGCCGGGGTTCGGCCGCATTCGCCGTAATCGCGGGCAGCGAAAAGTCAGGCGCTGGCTGGGAAATCAACCACATGTCAAAACCACTCGCAGAATAACGGAACGAGCCCTGGAACGACCGACAGGCCCCCGGTGCGCCGCGAGCCAGACACTGATTATATGGGGAACGCCTGGAAAAGAAGTTGAACTGTGCCCACTCGCTGCCATCTGACAAGGCACCCAAGGCCACGCCGATTCGGATCGAGCCCGGTTACGGTACCCCCATTCGACCTGCCTGAAATATCCGTTCCGTATCGGTTAATCCGCACAGTTTAACACGCGTACACACCGGATACGTGGAGCACTCTACCCGGCCAGCCCGCCATTCAAGTTGCAAACTCGCTCCGGTCGATACGGAGGGTATGGCCCAGTTCAATTTCGGGGCGCAGGGACGGATTCCGTCGGCGGGGCGCTGCTGGAAGACCTAAAGTTTCCCAGACTGCGTAAACTGCCCATACTGGGGATCTGCCAATGAAGGCGTGCAACTCGAACAAATCGATCTGGCTGGTAGCTTTGGTACTGGCGTTGAGCTCGGACCTGTCCGCTGCTCCCCCCATTCCCTCCACGGTTCAATTCACGAATCGCAACCAGTTCAAGATTCCCTTCAGCTACAACCCCGAAGAATTTGGCGGGCGTGGTGTTCGCCAGATTCGGCTGTACGTCTCGCGCAACCGCGGTCGCAGTTGGGAACAAGCTGACAGCGTGGCTCCCACCGCCGGCACTAAGGCGGGCAAGTTTGCGTTTCGCGCCGTCGAGGATGGCGAGTATTGGTTCCTGGTTCGCACCCTCGATTCCAAGAATCAACTCCAACCCGATCTGAGTGTCAACGAGCCCGGTCTCAAGGTCATCGTCGACACCGAACCGCCGCACCTCGAACTCAAGCTCGATTCCCCCGCCCCGGGCAAAGTTCGCCTGGCCTGGAGCGCTTCCGACGAACATCTCGACCCCACCCAACTGCGGCTCGAATATTTGCAACCGGGGGCCGGTGAATGGCAGGATGTCACCATCGTCCCCAAAGCCAACGGCAAAACGGAATGGCGAGTTGATCAAGGAGGTATGGTCGCAGTTCGGGGTTCGATCACCGATCAGGCCAAAAACCAGGCCAACGAACAAGTGCAGATACGAGTGGCGGCAGCCACCCAGTCGGTCCCCCGCCCCGGAGTCCCCGAATCACGGCAACCGGTCGCCGGGCCCGGTCGCGACAGCCACGAAAACCTGGCGCTGTCGATGCCCGATCGCTTTCCCGCATCGGGCCTGGCCCCCCCCGACGACAATGACCTCGAAGAAACCTTCGCCGAACGCCGGACCTGGTCGCCGGGCCGCCCGCCAGCCACGCTCTCAAAAGACACTGGCTCGCGGAAGGGCAACCTGGTTTCCCACAAGGGAGACGACAAGCTGGCCGATGTGCCCGAGCCACCGGCCGAGCCGGCCCAGAGCAACGCCCAGCGTACGAACCCGGCGGGCAAGAAACGGGTCGTCGATTCGCGCAAATTCCAGATCGGCTACAACCTGGAAGGGGTGGGCCCTTCCGGTGTCAGCAGCGTTGACCTGTACATCACCGACGACAACGGAGCCACGTGGTATCACTACGGGACCGACGACGACAACAAAAGTCCCATCCTCGTGGAAGTCCCCAGCGAAGGGACCTACGGTTTCGCCCTGGGTGTCCGCAGCGGTGCCGGCCTGGCCAGCGATCCGCCGCAGAATGGGGACCTCCCCTCCATCGTTGTGGTGGTCGATCAAACCCCGCCGGCGGTGGAATTACTGTCTGTCCAGCAGGGCCTCGGCAAGAATCTCAACAAGCTGATGATCACCTGGAAATGTGAAGACAGCAGTCTGGCCGATCGCCCCATTTCGCTCGCCTATGCCACCTCGGCCCAAGGCCCCTGGACTGCGATCGCCGGCTCGCTGGAAAACACGGGCAGTTATGTCTGGAGCTTCGGCGCCGGCATCCCGGCGAAGTTCTTCGTGCGGATCGAAGCCCGCGACCTGGCTGGCCACGTGCAGACGGTGGACACACCGCAACCGATCGTCATCGACCTGTCCCGCCCGACCGCGCAGATCATTGACGTCGAGTCGTCCGGCGTCCCGCGATAAACGGCCCCGCGCCGCACGGGTGGCCCCGGATGCGAGTGGCCCAGAAGCCCCGCAGGCGTCGGGGTCGCACAGCGACAAGAGGGATCATCCTCGGCTTGCCTCGCAAGTACAGCCCTCCCCACAGACTCAACCCACTGCCCAGCCAAACGGCACACGCACCGAACGCCGCGGGTGCCCCCCCAAAGTCTGCCCCCTCTCCCTGCGCCCGCGCACAGCCACCTCGCACCGCGTGAATTCCTCGCACACCGGCCCGGAATTGATTAGGCTGCACAAATCGGGGCAGTGCCCCAGTTCTGCGCTCGTTTTGTATCTTTCGCTCGATCGACTGCCATGCGATTTCATCTGGTCACGTACAACATCCACAAAGGCATCGGCGGTGTCGATCGTCGGTACTCTGCCGATCGCATCAT
>JAFEBR010001009.1 GCA_018242565.1 Planctomycetota bacterium
CGGCTCGTTCCTCGTCGCTCAATTCGATAGCAATCGCACGCCGCATAATGTTGATTCTCCCTGATTTAAAGGTCGAATCACTCAGGGCGCAAATACTGTGCCGAACTTTCAGGACATTACACTAGAACCCACTCCCAATCGGTATTGTTACTCACTGCGTCGTGTGTGCTCCACCAGACCTCAGGCATGCCCCCCCGGCGCGGCAAAAGCTAAAATACGAGCGGTCACGCATCCCAGTTCAAGGCATACTGTTTCGTTCTGGGGTGGGAATACAAACCGTCAAGACTGATTTTCCTCTTGGCCGAAGACCAAGAAGCGCCGCAGCAATTGCTTAACGGGCAGATACCATGATTGAATTGCAATCGACAGACAAAGGAATTGTTCTGCCCGTCCAAGCTCAGCCTGGCGCGAGGAAGAACGCGATTACAGGGGTCCATGCCGGGCGTTTGAAGGTCGCCGTGACGCAGGCCCCGGAAAAGGGGAAAGCCAACGCGGCCCTCACCCAATTACTCGCGGAACTGCTGAAACTCAGGCGACAGCAGATCACCTTGGTGAGCGGTGACACGTCATCGCACAAGCGGTTTCTGGTCACCGGAATTGACCTGGCCGGACTGCAGCAACGACTGGCCCCGTGGGTGCCCGCAAACTGATTCAGGGCACCGCCAGCCTTGCGTTAGCAAGACCCCCTCGGGATCAGGGATTGCCGGGCTCATCTTCCGCCGGTGCTGCATGGGGGGGATGCAGTGAAGCCAGCACGCGATCTTTTTCGTGCTGCAGATCCAGAGGAAAGATCGTTTTGAAGGAAGCGGGGGGAACCTTTTTGTCTGCAGACTTGTCGGCGGCTTTATCCCCCGCCGGGTGTTTCGGAAGTTTAGCCGGCTTGTGAATCGCCAGCTTCTTCTTTTCGTTTTTCAGTCGGTCCGACCATTTGTCGAGGCTGGCATTCTGCTTCAGCAGTTCGCCAGTCGCCTGTTCATACCGGGAAATGGCCTGCGCCCGTTTTTCCGCAGCGGTCGCCCCCGCCTGAGCAATCGTCGTCAAACGACCGACCGTCGCATTGTACTCCATCTGGTACGTCACCATCTGGTTTTGACGCTGCAAATACTGCTGCTGTGCGTTTTGCATTCCGGCAGGCGAGGTGGTGCGGGGATTCATGGTACTCATCACGAGCTCCATGGCTGTCAACTCCTGCCCCAACTGAGTGATCGACTGATCGAGCGCTTTCACACGCTGATCCAGAAAGCGATAGTCTCCTTCGAGACGCCCCAGATCTTTGTCCGACTTTTTGAGCTCCTCGTCGATCCACTCTTTCCATTCTTCTTTTGACTTGTCGTTGTCAGCCTTGGCTTTCGCGGCGCCTTCCAAATTCTTGTCGATATCGTTCGACTTACGATCACGGCGCAGCCGCCCGTGTTGTTCCGCAGCCTGACGGGCCATGCCCGCTGCCTGGGCTCGCTCCAGTTCGCGCTCGTTGATCGCTTCCCGTCCTTCTTCAACGGCCAGCATTAATTCTTCGCCCAGGATCTGCTCAATTTGTTCCGACCGCTCAGCGAGCAGTTTTTCATTCCGGCGGGCGTCCTCTGCATGGGCCAGAGCCCCCAGCAACTGACCAACCCAGCGTGCCGCATCGCGCTGCACTTCACTGATTCCGTCGCCAGCTACCTGCTGAATGGTTCGAGTAAAATCCAAAAGTTGCTTGAACCCCGTGTCATACCGCTTATCCGCAAATTGAGCCCAGATCGCTCCCTGCCAGGCTGGCCAATACGAATCGTTTTCCGTAATCGCTGCCTGAAAGTGCGGTACCGCCTGCTTCAACTGCGACTGCTTCACCAGCAGCAGACCATGGGTGTATTCCACACGCGGATCGTGCGGAGCGATTTTGCGGGCCTGGTTCAGGAACTTCTGAGCTTCCTGGATGCGTTTGGGGCCAACCACAAAACCCTCGGCAAAGGCCTGCTCGAGTGGTTCCACAAGTTCGGAATTCTCGGGCACCGTGCCGGGAGCCGCATCTGGGGATTCCCCGAAAATTGCTGCCGCCGAAAAAAGGCACAAACCCGCGCACAAAACCACCCCGACTGTGAGCTGCCGTGTCATGCTGCCGCCTCCGTATTCGCGGGGAATTCCAGCCGGAAATTGCAGAGCGATCGTCCGGCCAATCCGGCATGTTCGCGAAGTGCTTACCGGCCCGAGATTATGATACCCCTCGAAATCGCGGCAATGCAATCGCATTACGACCACCAGGACCATAGTGGTACCTGCCGGTATGCGATTCGGCGACACCGACACTTCCGTAGCATACGACCACACAGCAGGGCCCTAAAAAAGTGGGGCTTCCCGACGGGAAGCCCCACTGATGTGGCGATCAGTCGTTGGTATCCCGACCGACTTATTCTTCGCTGGCACTGGCCTCGACAGCGGCGGGCGCCAATGACGCTTTTCCGACTCGATGGCAGAAGTCTCCAAACGATTCTCCGACCTGGCGCTCCGCCTTAAATCGAGCGAACACAGGCGCCAAAGCAGGAACAATCTCGGCCTTGGGGACCATATCCTGAAACAGGTAAGCCAGCCGAGTGCCCTGCACATTGCCACCCAGGAACACCGTGTACCGCTCGCCGGCGGCTTTTCCGACCAATCCGATATCTGGCGTATAGGGGCGGGCACATCCATTCGGACAGCCGGTCATGTGCACCGAAATTCGCTCACCCTGCAACCCCTGGCGCCGCAATTCCGCTTCCATGGCGTCCAGAATTCCGGGTAAAGCACGTTCCGATTCGGTCACCGCCAACCCGCAGGTCGGCCAGGCCGGGCAAGCCATGGAATACCGACGCACGAGGGTCAATTCCTCTGCCGCCGGGATTCCATATTCGCGGAGCAGTGCATCGACCCCCGCTCGATCCTGCGGCGAAATGTTGCACAAAATGATCCCCTGCAGCGGAGTCAAGCGGGCCTCCATTCCGTATTTCGAGAAGATCGCCCGTAAGCCTGACTTGATACGCAGTGTCCCTTCGTCCTTGATGCGGCCATTTTCCACGTTGATTCCCAGGAACAGCTTCCCGTCTCCCTGTTCGTGCCAGCCAATGTGATCATCCACATCGGTGACTTCGACCGGCCGTGGCGCCGCCAGGGACTGGCCGTAGTATTCTTCCACCTTGGCTTTAAATTTCTCGATGCCCCAGTTGGCAATCAGGTATTTCAAGCGAGCCAGCTTGCGATCGGCACGATTACCGAAGTCACGCTGCACTTTCAC
Organism: Planctomycetota bacterium; assembly: GCA_018242565.1. Classification (GTDB taxonomy): domain Bacteria; phylum Planctomycetota; class Planctomycetia; order Planctomycetales; family Planctomycetaceae; genus JACQFH01. The sequence goes on from JAFEBR010001009.1 coordinate 3,248, forward strand.
GACGTTTTCGGCGACAGCCAGCACTTGTTCCGGCGACACGAATGCCATGGGTTTGGCCAACGCTGGAAACGTCTTTTTGGCACTGGGTGTCACCCCCATGCCTCCGCCCACCAGCACGTTGTAACCCACAATTTTGCCGTGCTCGACAATGGCCAAGAGGCCCAGGTCCTGCGTGTAAATGTCGATGCAGTTGTCTTCCGGCAGCGCCACACCGGCCTTGAATTTACGGGGCAGGTAGGTTGCACCATAAATTGGTTCTTCGACAGGCCGGAACGGCTCGGCGACATTCGTCTTTTCACCATTCTCGTCAGACAGCCAGATTTCGTAATACGCCGTCGTTCGCGGCTTCAGGTGGTCAGCCAGCCGGTCGGCCATGGCCTGCATGTCGCGCCGGACAGAATCACCGTGGAAAGGGGCGGGGCAGCACATGACATTTCGCGACACATCACCGCAGGCAGCCAATGTTGACAGCTTGATCTCATTGATCTCACGAATCGTGGCTTTCAGGTTCTGGCAGAGGACGCCATGCAACTGCAATCCCTGGCGGGTGGTGATCCGCAGCGTTCCGTTTCCAAAGCGATCGCACAGATCGAGTTCCGCGAGCATTTGCCGGGCGGTGACTTTGCCCCCGGGAATCCGCGAACGAACCATGAACGAATACTCTTTCGCTTTGGGAGTACCATCAGGATTCTTTTCGCGTCGCTGGTCGCGGTCATCCTGCTGATAGAATCCGTGGAACTTGATCAGTTGTTCGCTTTCATCGCCAAACGGTTTCTGCCCCGGCGTGCAAGCCGCCAGTTCCTGGGCAATGGTTCCGCGCAACTGCTGGCTGCCGAGCTTAATTCCCTCGTTCTTATGCAGCTTGATTTCTTCCGACATCCCACGAACTCCGTATTTCGATGTTCCGGGACAGTCAGGCGGTCCCGGGTGAACACATGCGTTAAACTGGGTAAAAAGCAACTGAATCAGCGAGTATAGTGCCCGGTGAAAAATTTGAATAGGCGACGATTTGCCCGCTGGCAGCCGACCGGTTTCAGCGAACACGAGAGATAGACTCGGGACAGGTCCTCAAACCGCATCGCCGTTTGGACGAAACTCGTGCCCGCCCCGAATCGATCGTGAAGAGTCGCAAAACCCCGAGGCGCACATGGTACGGACCTGCTGGGGGTCACTACCACAACGCGAGAGAATTTCGGACAATACTCTGAACATGCACGTCCTTCAGCGGATCGCCGAATCGCTCCTGGGGATCCCTCGTTCCGAACCGGGACAGGGAGTCCTTTGGCATTTCCAGCAGCGGTTTCCCTGGCCAACGTGGGCACTGGTGCTGTTCGCGGTCTTTTGCAGCATCACCGTGTTCTATGTCTACCAGCGCGACGCCGGGTTGCTGCGTCGCAGGTTGCGAGCCGTGCTCGCTGGACTGAGGCTGACAGCCCTGGGACTGGTCCTCTTCATGTTGAGTGAATCGACACTCTCCATCGAGCGGACCGGTTTGCCGTATGTGGTGGTGCTGCTGGATCAATCGGGCAGCATGGCGACCGAAGACGCAACCACAACAGGAACGGCCGCAACGGACATGACCTCTTCGGGCCGTGCCGGCAAACCCAATCCCTCTCGCCTGCATCTGGCCAAATCGCTGCTGACCCGGGACAACGGAGCCGTTCTCAACACGTTTCTCGACAATCACAAACTCAGAATCTATGCAACCGCCGAGTCACTGCACTTGATCGGACAAGAGGCCTACCTGCAGACCTCGCAACTGGCCGACCTGCTCCCCCGGGTGAGTGCTTTACAACCACAAGGGGATGAGACTCGGCTCGGAGACTCGATTCGTGACATATTAAATACGATGCGCGGTTCGCCTCCCTCGGCCATCGTCATTTTCAGCGATGGGATTGTTACGGATGGCGAGAAGCTCGCAAACGCGGCCCGGCTGGCCCGCCAAAAATCGGTGCCGCTGTTTTTTGTCGCCATGGGAAATGCCGAACCGATCATCGATCTCGAATTGCACAACGTGCTGGTCGACGATGTCGCCTTTGTCAACGACCCAATTACGTTTACCTATTCGCTGACTGGGCACGGTCTGGCTGGCAAAAAGACCCGAATCGCATTGAAAAAGCCAGGTGAAGAGGGAATTCTGGCGTCGCAGGAAGTGACGGTCGCCGACGACGGGCGGGCGCAGAAACTCGAACTGACGTACACTCCGACAGTCGCCGGCGACACCCAGTTCATCCTGGAAGCCGTCCCTTTGGCAAAAGAGTTCAACATTCAAAATAACAGCGAGTCCCGCAATGTGAGCATTCGCGACGAGAAGATCAGGGTATTGCTGGCGGATCTTGTGCCGCGCTGGGAATTCCGGGAATTGAAGGCCCTGCTGGAACGGGAAAAAACGATTGAACTGAAAACTGTACTGCAGGATGCCGATCCCGAATTTGCTCAGGAAGATCTGTCGGCTCTGCCCCACTTTCCAGTCACTCGAGAAGAACTCGACCAGTACGATATCGTGATCTTCGGCGACTTGAATCTGTCGTTCATGAGCCCCAGCCTGATCGAGAACCTGCGAAATTTCGTGGGCGAACGGGGTCGGGGCGTCGTGTTCATAGCCGGCCCCTACCACAACCCCGTGCACTATCGGGGCACGCCATTGGAAACGCTGTTGCCCGTCGATCTGGAAGGCGTCGCGGCAACAGCAGCGACCGTGCCGATACGCGAGAGCTTTCGTCCGGAAATGACTGCGGAAGGTCGCAAAGGGACATCTCTGTTTCGCTTTGCTGACAACGAAGCGGCGAGCCAGGACGTCTGGAATTCGATGCCCGGCTTTTTCTGGGCCGTCGAAACGCGAGGGCTTAAACCAGGAGCCATTGTGCTGGCCGTTCACCCCACGCAGACGACTCCCCAGGGAAAAATGCCGATCATGGCCTGGCAACGTTTTGGCAATGGTAAAGTGATGTTTCATGCGACCGACGAACTGTGGCGTTGGCGCTTCCGCACAGGAGACACGTATTACGGTCGGTATTGGGTGCACCTGATCCGCTACCTGAGTCGCTCGAAACTGCTGGGGCAGGATGCCGCCGCGGAATTGACGGTCGATCACAAGGTGTATCGCACGGGCGAAATCGTGGAACTCCGCGTGCGTTTCGCGGACGAGAAACAGGCAGCGCAGGCCCATGAAGGTGTCACCGTTATTGTGGAACGAACCGACGGAGCCCAGCAAAAAATCGTGCTGGCGGCCCGGCCCGATTCACAGACGGTATTCGAAGGTCAGATCTCCCAAATCGCCGAGGGGCGGTATCACGCCTGGATCGCCACCCCCTCATTTACGCGGGCCCCACCGGCTGAAGACTTCGAAGTTCGCCCAAGTGAGCGAGAAATGCGGGTGTTGCGAACTGATCTCGCGGAAATGACCCAGGCGGCCAAAACCACTGGTGGAAAAATTTACACGCCGGCACTGTTTGACACGTTGGCTGACGATATCCCCGTCGGATTGCCGGTCGCCATCGAAAGCAATCTGGAAGTACGCTTGTGGAATCACTGGCTCACGCTGCTCCTGTTCGCGCTGGTACTGTCCACTGAGTGGATTTTGCGTAAACGCTGGCGACTGGTATGATCACCGACAGCGAAATGAAGTGCCGCCGCCCCCGTGAAAGAATGCGCCACCGTGCGGTTTTCACGGCAGGCCCTGCGTCTTGAGTTCCTGTGCTCTTCACCAAACGGAGGCGACGGTCGTGAGATCAGTCGTATCCGCTGGCCGCCAGAAAGCCTGTTGTGTCTGCCAACCTTCTTGAACATCAACTGACGACTCTGCGTCGCCGTGTGCGACATGTGCTGATCGCGAACGGAATCAGTTGGACGGCGATTGTCGCCGTGGGTGCGATCTTGGTCGCCTGTCTGGGGGATTGGTTATTTCATTTCGATGACCCGGTCGTCCGATTGCTGTTGGGATTGGCCACTGCAGCAGGCACCGGCTGGATCATCCACAAACGACTGTGGACCCCGCTGAGGCTCACGCTGTCCGATGTGGAACTGGCACAATCCATCGAAGCCCGCTTCCCGGAGTTCGCCGACAGCCTGGCCAGTAGCGTGCAGTTCATTCAATCCGGACAGGATTCCCGACTGGGGTCACCCGAATTACAACAAGCCGTGGTCGCGGCAACGATGAACCGACTCCACGGCCTCAACATTCATGACGTCATTCAGACACGCCCCGTGCAACGGGTTCTAGGGATCGCGGCGGCTGTCTGCACGGTCGCAGCCCTGAGTTTCCTCATCGACCATTCTGCCACCACGACCGCGTTGGCACGTCTGTGTCAGCCATTCTCGGGTCCTCATTGGCCGCGACAGACCAACTTGCGGTTTCTGCACGAAGACCTGACTCCACTCGATCTTGAGCCGGGCGCGACCTTGCGCATGGCCCGAGGCGAATCGCTGAAAATGATTGTCGAGAATTCCACTGGTCGACTCCCCGCGCACGTCAACCTGGAAGTCCGTCGTGTCAACGGAACGGCGGAGCACAAGGTTCAGGTCGAACCATTACGCCCCACGACGATTAAATCGGCCGACGGCCAGCACGTCGCGGTCGCCGTCGGCCAATTGCATGGGTCAACGGAAGACCTTGAATTCCGGGCCGTGGGTGGGGATGACACCGACATGGAATGGCGGCGTTTGCAGGTGGTGGTCCCTCCCACGCTGGAACGACTCCAGGTCACAGTGACACCCCCAGTCTATTCTGGCCGGGCCGTCGAACACCTGCCGGCCGGAGTGGGAAACCTCGAAGGGCTCGTCGGATCGCGAGTTTCGATCAGCGCGCAAGCGACCACCCCTTTGAGTCGCTCCCGCCTGCGTCTTGTCGATCAGTCCGCCATTGAAGTCGCCATCTCGCCTGATGGACTCAAGCTGGACGCTACGTTTCTGATCGACAAACCCGGTACACGCTCCTGGTGGTTCGAACTGACCGACAGCAGTGGTTTCACGAATCCCGATCCGCTGCATTACGAATTTCGGGGGCTCGCCGACGCTGAACCAGAAATCGTGTTAAACTCCCCCGCGGTTGATGAGCAGACCACTGCGTCTGCAATCGTACGACTGCAGACGACAGCGCGCGACGATCTGGGGCTGAAGGAAATGCGACTCGTCTATCGTATCGAGCCCGGGGACTCTACGACCGAACAGATCGTCACGTTGTTTCCGACGGACGCAGTCGTCAGCGCCGAACTGTCGGCAACAACCAACGCAACATCCCGAACACAACAGATCGCGGAGTATGCCTGGAACCTGGCGCCGTTGAATCTGGTCGCCGGTTCGCGGCTGATTTTTCGCACGGAAGCCACAGACGATTTCGACCTCGCACCAGAATTCGCTCCCGAACCGGCCCCCCCACCGCATCTGGGGCGCAGTTCGACTCGAACCCTGACGATCGCCACAACTCTCGAAAAGTCGAGGGAAATCAGCCAAAAACAGGCCGGGCTGATTGCGGAACTCGATCGCGTCCACAAACAGCAGAACCAGGCACGGCAACAGATCGACGACCTTGGCAAACAACTGAAGAATGGTGCTGGAGTTCGCCCGGAAGATCTCGACAGCCTGCAACGGACCGAATTGTCGCAACGGGAGATCGCCGCGCAGTTGACGAACCCGGAAACTGGCCTGGCCCGCCGGTCCACGCTGCTCAACCAGGAACGGCAGGACAATCAAATCGATGATCCGCAGGCCGCCCGTCACCTCCAGGAAATCACCCGGGAACTCGAGCGATTGCAACAGGAGCACCTGGGGCAGTTGGACCAGTTGCTGACCGAGTCGCGCAAACTGATCCAGTCGGCGGCGCGAAAACCTGACAGCGGTTCTGCCAACGCGGTGGCCCACTCCGCAGACGTTGAGCATGCAACCCAGGTCCTGGAGCGTGTCGCTGACGACCAGCAGGCGGTCAGCGAGACGCTCGGTGAGTTACTCCAGGAATTGACCCAATGGCGTGGCGAACAGGATGCCGCCGCCGAACTGAATGAACTGGCTCGCCAGCAGACCGAATTGAACGCACGCACCGCAACCCTCTCACAGGCCACGCTGACAAAAGGGACGGCGGAACTGACACCGCAGGACCGGGCCGACCTCGCAAAACTAGCGGAACGCCAAAAAAAGCAAGCCGAGCAACTGGAACAATTTGAAAATCGACTCAACGCTCATCGCGATTCACCGACTGACGGGAGTCCGGCGGCAGCCGACATGTTGCAATCGGCCGCACAACAATCGCAACAGCAGGGAATCGCCGGCCAGATGCGGGAAGCCGCTGACCAAATTGGAGCGAACCGCATGGGGTTGGCCACTCGGAATCAGCAGGAAATCCTGCAGAAGCTCCGCGATCTGGAGCAGAAACTCGATGCGCAGCGCGATGACGGCTCCGAAATGCTCATCAAAAAGCAGAAACAAGCCGAATCGGAACTGAGCGAACTGCGAGACCGGCAACGAGAGCTCTTGAAGAAGCTCCAGTCTGCCGAACAACTCAATAATCCCGCCGAACATCAGGAACAACTGGAACGATTGCGTACCGAACAAGCTCAGGCGGAAGAAGACACACAGCGTCTGTCGCGGCAATTGGCACGACTGGAAGCACGGCAGGCACAGATCAGCGCGGCCCGGGCGGCCGCTCGCATGCAGGATGTGCAACAGCAATTGGCCGAATACAACCCGGGGCAGGCGACTGAATCGGCACAAGAGTCGCTTGACGATCTGGAGCAGGCATTACGGGAATTGACCAAACGCCGCCAACTCGAAGAAGAGGTGCTGGCCCGCGAGAGTCTGGCCAGGATCGGTGACCAACTGGCGGCTTTAGCAACTCGGCAACAGGCCGCCATCGACGAAACCCTAAGGCTCGATCAACTGCACTCAGAGGCCGGGAAATGGTTGCGCACACAACTCCTGGCGCTGCGCGACCTGGCGAAAACGCAACGCGATCTGCAGAGCGAAGCTCAACACTTAAGTGACCTGACCGGGTCAGCGCAAGTCATCCATCTGGCCTTGAGCGGAGTAGCTAGGTCCATGGAAACGGCGGCGCAGGGTCTTGAGGCGAAAGAGACCGGCGACGCGACCCAGGGAGCGCAGCAGGCTGTCATGCGGCGATTGACCGCAATCATCGCGGCACTGAAAGACGATGAAAACTCTGACTCAAAAATTTCGCAGGAAAACGAGTCCCAGCGTGATGACCAGTCCCCGACGGGAGATCGGCAGACACCTCTCGCGCAACTGAAACTGATCGTCGTTTTGCAAAAAGAACTATTGGCAAGGACTGCAGAGATAGAACGTCTGCGCCACCCCGATCAAGCGCTGTCTGCGGCCGCCACCACAGAACTCGAGGCTCTGTCCCGGGAACAAAGCGAACTGACCGACCTGCTGCAAAGCCTGGTCAGTCCCCAAGTTCCCGACAGCGACGCCGCCGACACGCAACCGGAATCCCAGACACCAGAAAAGCCGGTGGATTAATGACTGCACTTTTCGATACAACTGGTCGCAGGCTGCGCCTGGTGCTGCTGATGAGTGCCTGTGCGGTGTGGCTGATTTCGCCGAAACGATCATTGGCCGCAGACGACGAAATTCCCGTCCCGGAATCGCAGTCGGCAACGCCGACCATCCCACCCTCAGACACTGAGCCCGCAGCGAAATCCGCAGCACCAGAAGACTCGGCGAACGACACGGAAGGAGAGGACGACAGCGATTCGCTGGAACAGGCGACGCGTCACGTCCAGCAGGCGCTCCGCGCAATGCAGGCCGCACGCCAGCGAATTGAACAGTCCGACACCGGCACACAAACCCAACAATTGCAGGAACAAGCGGTGCAGAATCTAGAAAGGGTTCTGGAGATCGCCCGGCAGCAACAGAAAAAACGCGGTTCCCAGTCACAACAGAATTCGTCGACGCAGTCCAAGCCATCGGGTTCGCAACAGAAATCGTCAGGACCGCCTGAACGCCAAAATGGACAACAAAAATCAGCCGGCAAAAACTCCGACAATGGGGACACGACCGGTTCGCCGACCAATCGACGCCGGGCCGGTGAAGACGGAGATGCCGAAGACCGCGCCGACGTAGCCCGGATCCCCGCGGCCGAACTGGCCCGGCGACGACAGGCCATCAAAGATGTCTGGGGGCACTTGCCGCCACACGTCCGCGACGCCATGCTGAACAACCTGAGCGAGAAATATCTTCCGAAATACGAAGATCTCGTCAAAAAGTATTACGAAGAACTGGCAGAGAAAAACAGAAAGCGTAACGGCAAATGAAGGCTTCCGAGGCAGACGACATCGACAGTTCCGGCGGAATTCGCCTGCAACGTTTCCTGGCCATGGCCGGCGCGGGTTCCCGACGGCATTGTGAGGAGTACATCCTCACGGGCCGGGTCACTGTCAACCGGCAGACGATCCACGAACTCGGTTATCGCGTCATCCCCGGTGAGCACGACGAGAGACTCGATGGCGAACGCGTCCGCCTCGAGCGAAAGGTCTGGTACGTTCTCAATAAGCCGGTCGGATATCTCTGTACGAACAGTGATCCGGCAGGGCGCGCCCGTGTGATTGACTTGTTCCCCCCCAATCGCGAACGCCTGTTTTCCGTGGGGCGACTGGATGAAAACAGCCAGGGGTTATTGCTCGTCACCAATGACGGCGAACTGGCACACCACCTGGCCCATCCCCGGTTTCGGGTGCGTAAGATCTACCAGGTCCAAGTCGCCGGGGTACCCACACGAGAATTGCTCGAACAGTTGAAACGGGGTATGTACTTCGCCGAGGGACGCTTCAAAGTTGCTGACGTCAAGTTCCTGCGCACGAAGGGGGCGAGTTCCCTGCTGGAAATCACACTCACAGAGGGACAGAACCGGGAAATCCGCCGCTTGCTTGCCAAGCTGGGACACAAAGTTCAGCGACTGGAACGGGTCGCCCTCGGTCCGGTGCAGTTAGGTGATCTGCCCCTGGGGGCGTATCGCCCGTTGACCCCCGGTGAAATCTCCGCATTACACGAATTGGTTCAGGGGGATACCTCGCGCCGGACAAAACGCAGCGCGAACTCGGGAAAATCCAAATCGCCGAAGTCGGCGAAATCTGGTTCCGCCCGTCCGGCAGGACCACGTCGCTCCACCGGTTCGGCACGTCGATCGCCCGGGAAAGGACGCCCGCGGAAAGATTGAGCCAGTCCGCCTGCCTTGCCGGTTCTCGATTTGATCGAAATCACGAAGCTCTGCCCGTGTTGCCCATTCTCTTTCACCTCATTCCGTCTTGCCGATGACTCAGCCAATTGTCGCGTCGTGTTCGTCCCCTCCTTTGCCGGGAATGGTTCCCACGGCTCAACAGCTTGTGACCACGGTCGTGGAACAGGTTCAACTGGCACGCGACACGTACCGACTGCGGATCGCGGCCCCGGAACTGGCGCGTCAGGTTGTGCCCGGACAATTCTTCATGATCCGTTCCCCCGGTCTGACGAATCCCCTGTTGGGACGCCCCTTCGCGTTGTACGACATCTGGTGCGACGACGCGGGTCATCCAGCCGGGATCGATGTGGCCTATCTCGTAGTCGGCAAAATGACCGGCCTGATGTCCACCTGGACCACCGGGACACCTGTGGAAATCTGGGGACCGCTCGGCAATGGATTTCCCGTACCAGAGTGTGATCGCTTATTGCTGGTCGCTGGCGGCATCGGGAACACTCCCTTTCCCGCGGTGGCGCGCGAGGCTTGCGGATTGCATTCGTACGGAGTCCGCCAGCTGTCGCGTCCCTTGCGACCAGATCACGTGACGTTCTGTTACGGAGTTCGTTCTGCCGATTATCTGGCGGGGCTCGATAAGTTTGCCCAGTCGGGAATCGATGTGCAGGTCGCCACTGACGATGGGTCGAGCGGACATCGAGGATTCGTGACGGATTTAGTCGCGGCCCAGATCGCAAAACATGGCAACCGCGGCTGTCGGATCTATTGCTGCGGCCCGGAACCGATGATGCACGCCGTCGCCCGGCTGGCGGCCCAGCACAACATTCCCTGCTGGCTCTCGCTGGAAACCCCGATGGCGTGCGGATTCGGCGCCTGCTTCAGTTGTGTCACACGGGTGAAACAGTCGGATGGAACGTGGGACTACCGTCGGACTTGTGTCGAAGGTCCGATTTTTCCCGCGGAACAACTGGCCCTGTAACCGGCTGCATTCGCCCGGGGCGGCGCTTCAACGGCGACGCGACATTTCCTGCTGAATTTCGCGCTGTGCATCCGACTTCTTCAGCGATTCGCGCTTATCGTGCAACTTCTTGCCGCGAGCCACGGCGACCTTGACCTTAACCTTCCCTCGCAGGAAGTAGAGCGATAACGGAATGAGCGTCAGCCCTTTGTGGTCGGCCTGCTCGGCGAATTTCAAAAGTTCGCGACGGTGCAGCAAGAGCTTTCTGGTCCGCTTGGGCTCGTGATTCAACAGGCTGGCCTGGGGATAAACCGCAATATCACAGCCAACGAGCCATAACTCACCGTCACGAATTCGCGCATACGATTCGTCGAGCGACACCTTGCCATCGCGCAGGCTTTTGACTTCACTCCCTTTCAGGACGATTCCGCATTCAATCTGATCGAGAATCTCGTATTCGTGCCGCGCTTTGCGGTTCGAACAGATCGTCTTATCGTTGGGATTGTCAGACGGTTTCTTGGCGTCAGAATTCCGCGACATGCAGGCACACACAAATCGAAGGCAGTTTGAAGTACGAGGCCCCTGGGCAAGTTCGTGACCAGCCTCCGCAATTTCGGAGTTGATCGACTCGCAAACACGAGCCCCCCAGACCTGACGGGCCACGTCGCGTCGACACAATCGCTGCTGCACGAAACGGGTGGGCCGTGCTGGACCGCATCATATCGACAGTGCGGAGTGTCGTGCCAGATACGCAATGAGATATCCGACGGCCCGAGCCGTCATGCAGGTTATGGCAGCCGATTTTTCGAAAACTCACGTCGACAACGCCTCGCCTCGGTGAGACCGATCTGGCACGACCACTGTCACTTCAGGTATTCCGATTTCAGCCAGGCAATCACCGCCCGCCGGTCGGACAAAAGCGGACGCAGATCGGCCCCGTCAGCGGCCCAGGCCACCAGCGGGCGAACGTCGTCCGGCAGGTCGCCCGCGTTGATGGGGCCCAGTGGAATTTGTCGGGACTCGGAACGGGCCAATCGCAGTTCCGTTTCGGCCGACAGTAAATAATCGACCAGTTGTTGCGCCAGATCGCTACGGGGAGTTCCGCGAATGATGGCGACGCTGTTGGGAATGCAACAGGTTCGACCGTCAATCCGGACGGGGAGCATGGCGACCGGCCTGCCCGCGTCACGGGCCACGAAGTAGTCATCGTTGTCGGTGAAAGCAAAATCGCAGGCCCCGTCGGCGACGAGATCTTTCGTGGCCGAGTTGCCTTTGACTTCACGCAACCCGCGACGACGCACATCAGCATGCCAGTCGCGCAATCGATCGGCACCCCAAACGTGATGCCACAGTGTGTATTGCGTCAACGTGGTCCCGAACAAGGGCTGCGCGATCGCGACACGCGTCAGGTCAGCGTCGTCCTGTAAACGGGCTTCGATCTCAGCAAGGTCGGCATTCATCTTTTCGGTATTGACAATGAACACCCGCAAACGGGCGGCAAATCCCACCCAAAACCCCTCAGGATCTCTGAACTGGTCAGGAATCCTGGCGTAACCCGAACCGCGATACGCGGTGAGCACCCCCTGCTCTTGCAACTCACACATTCCGAGCAGTTCGTTATTCCAAAACACGTCACATTGCGGCACATCTTTTTCCTGCACCAGCAGGTTGACGAACCCCAGCGATTTCGTGGCTTCGCTGTCGTACTTGGCGATCACGCGAATACCCGACTGACGTTCAAATTCCCGCAGAATCTCGTCGGCGAACACGGCATCGTGTGCGCAATACACAACGAGATACGGTCGATCACCCAGATTCCCACGGGAGAGATACCAGACCACGGCGCTGACGATCAGCAGCACAAGAGCCAGCGGCATTCGGCGGGAGATTCGTGTGGCACGCATTAACAGGGGCTTTCCATAACAAGCCTGGATCCACCAGGACGATGGGGTTTGTTTAACCTTTTCATCGGTTTTCATAAACAAAAACGGGTCAAAAAACGATCTCACCTCTCGCAGGACGCTGTACAGCGAACGACCCGTTGAAGAATTCCGACCGCAACGACAGCGCTGCGATCCTTCGCTTCCTCAATTGCTTTCCGCCGTACTGAAAGTCGTCGATGCCCCACTCCCCCTCCAAATCTCCGCGAGCCTGTTTGAGGGGACAGGAAATCGACTTGTCGCTGCTCCGCGAGCCACACGGGGCCGACAAGAAATCCCGGCTGCACCACGGGTTTAAAGAGGCCGCCCCTGACATCGAAGCCGGTGTCTGCCCGAACCACACCGCGCCGACGGCGACCAGTTACCCGGGAATGGAGATCCGTTTCATTCAGAAACAGATGCCCATTCTCTCCGAGGGCTTCGTCGTCCATCTGGAGGTATTCCGGCAGGATGAATTCCAGAATGATGGGATTTTCAACCAGACCTACCGCGATGCCATAGTCGCCGACTGCGAACGGTTCCTGCAGGCACCGCAAGCCGCGATGCTGTTTCATGCGGCGTTTGTCCAGGGAATCACGAATTTCAGCAGTACAGCCCCCCACGGAAAC
>JAFEBR010001010.1 GCA_018242565.1 Planctomycetota bacterium
ACGGGGCGAGCGCTACGTCGATCTGGGAACCCCGGGGCCGCCGATCATTCTCCGGGATACCTATTTTTTCAATCTGCTGTGGTTCCGGATGAGGCTGGCCATGAAACCGCAGGTTCGTAATTACTACGGCGATATGGCCCAGGCCTACCAGGAGGGTGAACCTCTCCGCCGATTCCTGAACAAGCTCGACGATCTCCACCGTCTCTGTCAGAGTCATGGAATTGACTTGCGCGTGGCGATCTTCCCATTTCTGCATAACCTGGGGCCGGAGTACCCGTTTAAGGCAGCCCACGAGCGACTGGTGCAGCACTGCCAGGCGGAGTCCATTCCGATCCTCGATCTGGCCCCCATTCTCGAACCGCACCTGGCAGAAGGTCTGGTTGTCAACAGATTTGATGCGCATCCGAACGAAAGAGCTCATCAACTGGCCGCCGAAGCCATGGAAGCCGGGTTGCTGGCCGATTTGCTCAAATAACTCGTCGTCCGCGGGATTTTCCTGTCGGGGAGATCCTGGAGACGCTGCCGGCAGTCTGCGCGAATTCGTGGGTTTTCTCGCATACGGCAGGTAATGGACGGGTTCGCAACAGGGCCCACCTCGTTCACTTGAAGTGGAGTTTACAAAGCGGCACAATCATTGCCGTCTCTCATCTGCTTTTAGTTTCCGTATTCGAAGGAACGCCTATGGCTGCTCGATCGCTGTCGGAACGTATTGTAGATGTTTTAGCGATTTGTGCTGAGGACCCTGACCGCTGGCCTGACGATTTGCGGGCTGCATGCTCGGTCATTCATTCCCGATTTGAGGCCTTGAAGCTCGATTGGGGCACGGCCGAAGCCTGGCGGCAGGCCAAGGCGGAATGGGTGCAGCGCAGTCTGCGAGAGGCTGGGCTGGCGAAAATCGTTTACCATTTTCGCGACGGTAAATCGAGGTTGACCTAAATCGCCCAGATTGCGATATAAGGCTCGCTGACCAAATCCTGCGCCGCGCTCGAATTGCGCTGCGGCGTTCCAGAAACAAATACTATGCGCGTAACGAACGGAATCGAGCCGCATTATGCCGCCTGCAGGTGAACGCGGAGCCGAAGGGGCCTCGGGAAAACGAGGTGCTGCCGCCGCCAACGAATCCGAGATTCCCGTCGTGGAACCACTCACGGTCGAACAGCGTGTCGAGCGCCTCGAAAAAGTGCTGCGCCGGGCACGCTGGCTGAATGTCGGACTGCTGGTGGCTGTGTTGGGGCTGGCCGGCGGACTCGCTTATGACTTCCTTGGGGTGCGTGGCACCGTGCGGGCCCGGCGGTGTATTGTCGTCAATGAACGCGGCGCCGCGGTTGAAATCGAAAGTAATGCCGAAGGGGATGGAATCGTCAGTCTCCACGATGCGAACAACGTGCCCCGCGTACTCATTGGAAATTCCCGAAAGGGTTTCGGAACAGTTGAACTCTACAGCGGGTCTGAACAGAAGCTCGTCAGTATCGGCGGCAGCGGGTCGGGTGGTCAAATCGCCGTCTACAATAACTCGGGCCGAAAGGTCATCGATGCTCAGGCCAGCAAAACCAACTCGGGTGCCATTGCCGTCCACGACTTTGACGGTAACTATGCCCATGGTTTGTTTGGCGATCGTCGCTAGTTCGAGATGATGTCTGTGATTGGAGTTCAGCGGCGATCCGCCAACGCTGAATCTCGACGGTGATACGGCTGCCACGACCGCAACGTGCGGGTTTCGGTCCCCTGGGTGGCCGTGCGGAATCCGTTATTCACGCGTGGCCTTAGCCTCATGGCGGGCAACTCACGTCGCTGTTCTTCGGCGAATGTCTCGATGTTGCAGACGCTCCCCAAACTGCACGTACGGCCTGTATACTCTTTGGGCACACCCTGCGGTCATCCTGTTTTCGAAACGTGAGAGTTTACCCATGCCGCGCTTAGCTCTGCTCGTGTTGGTTCTGCTGTCTCTGGCTTTCAGCCAGACCGTGATTGTTGTTGGCGCCGCGCCCTCGACCAAAGCGGGGCCTGTGAAATTTGCGGCGACCGACTGGCCGTGGTGGCGGGGGCCCCATTGGGATGGTCTGGCAGCAGCCGATCAGGTGTTGCCGGTCAAATGGAGTGACACAGAAAACGTCTTGTGGAAGGCTCCCGTGAACGGCCGCGGACACGGTTCGCCTACGGTGGTCGGAGACCAGGTCTTTCTGGTAACGGCTGATGAAGAAGCCGAGCGACAATCGGTGCTCTGTTTCGACCGCCTGACCGGCAAATCGCTCTGGAAATACGATGTGCATCAGGGTGGATTTTCGAAGAAAGATAACAAGAAAAGTTCGCATGCTTCGGCGACTGTCGCCTGCGATGGCGAGCGATTGTTTGTCAATTTCCTGAACCGCGAAGCAATTTACGCGACTGCTCTCGACCGCAACGGAAACTTGATCTGGCAGAAGAAAATCAGCGATTTCGTGACCCATCAGGGGTTTGGAGCGTCGCCTCTGATCTATCGGTCACTGGTCATCTTTGCTGCCGACAACAAAGGGGGAGGTGCGATTGCCGCTTTGGATCGAGCGACTGGGGAGACCGTGTGGCGACACGATCGACCGAAGTTGCCCAATTACACGTCGCCGATCATCGTGAAGGCGGCTGGCAAAGAACAATTGGTGTTTACCGGTTGCGATCTGATTTCCAGTTTCGATCCGCTGACAGGGACCAAACTGTGGGAAGCTCCCGGCGCGACGACTGAGTGCGTGACCTCGACGGTGACCGACGGTCGCATTGTCGTGACGAGTGGTGGATATCCGAAAAATCACGTCTCGGCCATGCTGGCCGATGGTTCGGGAAAAGTCGTCTGGGAAAACCCTGTGCGAGTGTATGTCCCGTCGATGATCGCGCATGCCGGCTACCTGTACGCGGTCATCGATGACGGTGTCGCGATGTGTTGGAAAAGCGACACGGGCAAAGAGATGTGGAAAGTCCGGTTGGGGGGCAAGTTTTCGGCATCCCCGGTCATGGTCGGTGATCGCATCTTCGCGGTGAATGAAGATGGGCGAGGTTTCGTCTTTCAGGCCACTCCCGAGAAGTTTGAATTGCTGGCAGAGAACCCGTTGGGAGAAGAGGCCTTCGCGACACCCACCATCTGCGGTGGTCGCATTTACCTGCGTGTGGCTGCCACGGTCGATGGCAAGCGTCAGGAAATGTTGTATTGCGTGGGGAATCGGTGAGTTGGGCGGCGCGTCTTGGTCGGTTGTGATTCCCTTGAGGGACGTTATCGATGCCGGTTCCAGGCGATCATGAGTGGCAGCCCCGGAACAGGCAGAATCGTGATCGCAGCCAGCCCCGTCAGAATCAACTGGCTGGTGCTCGTCCACCCCGTCGTCTGATGTATCACGATTCCCCCTGCCGCGGTGAGAGTTGTTGCCAAAGCGACGGCAGCCAGCAGCGAAGTACCGGTGATATACCGCCGTTGCCAGGCCGAACGGCAGGCCCAGATCGTCGTGACGATTGCCACACCTGAGGCCAGCAGTCCGATTGCATTTCGAAATCCCGGCCGAGCGCCTTCGGAAAGCATCCATCGGCCGAGAATCGTGGGGATCAGTGGTAACAAAGACACGCTGATGATGACCAGAACGACAAACCGTGACCGACCGCTGGACAACAGAGTTGTCAGCAGCGAAGTGGTCCACCAGGATCCGAAAACGATCGCGGGAATCTGCCACCATTCAAAATTGCTGGTTTCTACGGGCAGGATTTTTCCAGAATCTGCACCGGCCAGTTTCAGCGCGACGATCACCACGGTGCAGGCCCCCAGCCAGAGTATGACTCCCCCGCAGACATTTCTGGCCACGACCTGCAGCAGATTACGCCCCAGTTCGGCATTGCTCAGCGGGCGCGTGGCCAGGAACGGACCCATTTCGATTGCCCCGTTTGGCAGCCCTGATCCTCCGATCGCCAGTGCCCCCACGAAGCCGGTGATGGGGAGAAACCAGCCCCCTTTGAAGACCCACACGTGCAGCGTATCGGCCTGTCGAACGAACAGCAGCCAGATCCCCAATCCCAGGCAGAGTCCGATGGCCGTTATGAGCGGCATGACTCCTTTCTGGTGCCATTCTGCCCAAAAGTGAGCGGCGAGGGGGGATGGAAACCCACGCTTCAGTGCCGGGCGGCGTTCGCACAGACTCTCAAGCCAGGCCTTCAGGGTATCGGTGCGCAGCGCCTCTCCCCGGCGGTCCCTTTGAATTGCCAGCAAGGCGACTGCATACGCACCGGCTGTGAATACGGCCAATGTGAGCCATTCCATGGGCCTGACCTCGAGCCACTCGTGTGCCGGGCCCGTGAATTGCGTCCGGTAGCGGAAGACGAACCATACCGACTGCAATCCCCCGACAATCAAGATGGCTGGTAATGACCAGAGTGAATGTCCGGTCAACCAGGCAACGGCCTGGAACGTTGCCAATCCGGATACAATAAACAGGGCAGGGCCCAGAATGGGCCAGTTCACACCGAACAGCCAGTTGAGCAGGAGCGTGCTGGCTGCCACTTCGGCAAATAACAGCAGTTGGGCTGGCAGCATCCGCCCGGCTGTGATGAGCGCGGAGGAAATGGGGTAACAGTACAGTCGCGAGACTGATCCGGCCGCCACGGCCAAGGCCGTGCCGAAGACCAGTCCGTTGATCATCGTCGACACGACGTGCATGCTGATAATGGCTTGCTCCTGGGGATCGAGAACCCCTTCCTGGCGGAGTGCGCCGAGGATCAAGATCGGCAAGGCGTTGGCGACCAGAACGGCGCCCAGCAGTTTCCATCCGCCGCTTGCGAGCAGTTCCCATGTCAGTGCCAGTGAAGCAGATCGCATTGGAATTATCCCTGGATGTGTGAGACGAAGATTTCATCGAGAGTCAGTCGGTCTTCGCCCACGATCGTGGCTCCCATTGCTGTGGCAGCGATGCGGATCTGTTCGCGATCGTGGCTGCAGACATACGTCCACTCGCAGTCTTCGCCCGTGGCAGAAATCGCGCCCGTCAACTCGGGGGGACGATCGAAATGTCGGTCAAATCGCAAGGTCACGCGCCGGTGCGTCTCTTTCAATTCATCCAGAGAGGCTGTTAAGACGATTTGGCCACGGTGAATGATCGCGATGCGATCGGCGACCCGTTCGACTTCATCCAGCAGGTGAGATGAGAAAATCACGGTGCGGCCTTCATCGGCAATCGTGCGAATAATCGCCCCGAGAATGTCGCGCCGCACGACCGGGTCGAGTCCAGCCGAGGGTTCATCCAAAAGCAGCAGATCAGGGCGATAAGCCAATGCCACCAGCAGGCTGGCTCGCGCCCGCTGGCCTCGAGACAGTGTTTTCACTCTCGCTTGCGGACCGAGGTCGAACGCGTCGCGAAGTTCTTCAGCGAATCGCATGTCCCAACGGGAGTAAAAGGCCTGGCAGTAACGCAGGAGTTCGCCAACCCGCATCCAGAGGGGCAGGTCTCGGTCTTCTGACATGTAGCCGATCTGTGAAAGTGTCTCGATCGGGTGTTGAATGGGATCGAGGCCGAAAACGCGGACAGTGCCTGACTGTGGTCGGTACAGCCCCAGCAGGTGTTTAATCAGAGTTGTTTTTCCGGCTCCGTTGCCGCCGATCAGCCCCAGCACTCCGCCGCGCGGAACGGTCAGGCTCACATCGTCGAGTGCCTTGGTGGCTCCAAAACGGCGTGTCAGGTGGCAAACCTCAACGGGCGGCTCACTGGCCGCGAATGTCGTTTCAGTCATGGTCGGCTCGTTGTGGTTTGAGGTCCTGCAGCGCTGTATGGCGCTGCTCTATCAGCTTGGATAATTCGTCGAAGGAGATCCCCATCTGTCCCGCTTCCGCGAGCAGCGAGTCAACTCGTTCACCGAGAATCCGGAATCGTTCGCGGCGGGCCAGCGGCGATCCCTGATCGGAGACGAAAGTGCCTGCGGTCCGGCGTTTTTCCACAAGTCCGGCCTGCTCCAATTCACGATAGGCCCGCGCCACCGTGTTGGGATTGATGACCAGACGCTCCGCGAGGACGCGTATCGGGGGTAGTTCGTCTCCCGGTTTCAACCGCCGCGAAGCGACCAGGTATTTGACCTGGTTGACGATTTGCGCATAAATCGGCACCCCGTCGGTTGTGGAAATGTAGATCTGCACGTCAGGTCGCCTTGCCGGAAAGGACTGCGGAATTGCAGTGTTGTATTAATGCAATAATACAATTGGCGCGGGAGTCGTCAAGTCCGAATTCAACGCTTTTCTCAGAAAATGCGCCCGGCTCTGCGCTGACCCGGGGAGAGCGAAAGGGGTTCTTGGACGCAGCGCGGACGTGGGCGTTAACGGCTGCCCACGACGATGACATCCACTTTCGGCAAAGCGGCTACCAGGCCATCCAGGACGGACTTTCCCAGCCAGCGCTGGTACCAGGGCTGTTGTGTGCGACCGATGATGACGTGAGTGATCCCGTATTCCTGGGCAAAGGCCGCCGCGGTGCTGACGACATCAGAGCCTTTAAAAGTCATGGGTGTGCCACCCATTTGTTGTGTCAGGGTGAGCGTATTGCTGATCCGTCTCTGGGTCGCGGCATCGATTCGATGCAGTTCTTCGCGAGGTGTTTGGATATAAACGGCATACCACGGAGCCCCCAGTCGGTCCGCCAGTCGGGCCGCCCGTCGCAGCAGTTGCTCAGCCGAGGGACTGCCTGAACTCAAGCACACCATGACCCGTTCCGACCCCCCCAGTCGCGAGCCCCCTTCCTGATCGATGCGGCGACGATCCAGGCGGTGGGCGATTTCTTCGAGCGCCATCTCCCGCAACCGGGTCAGGTTGGCCTGTGTGAAAAAGTTGTTCAGCGCCGTCGGGATCCGTTCGGTTGGATAGATTTTTCCCTGCTGCAGGCGTTCTCGCAGGTCTTCTGCAGAAACGTCGACATTCACCAATTGATCGGCCATGCCCAGGATATAGTCGGGGACCCGTTCTTTGACTTTGACCCCGACGGCGCGTTCCACAAGGTCGTACAGGCTTTCCAGGTGCTGGATATTCAGGGTGCTGATCACATTGATGCCGGCCTGCAGGAGTTCTTCGACGTCCTGGTAGCGTTTGGCGAAGCGACTGCCCGGAGCGTTGGTGTGGGCGAGTTCGTCAACGAGCGCCACGCTGGGACGACGGAGAAGCAGGCTGTCGAGATCCATCTCTTCGAGGGTCACTCCATGAAATTCCAGCTTGCGCCGGGGGACCTGCTCCAGTTCACCCACCATGGCTGCCGTCTCCGCCCGGCCGTGTGTTTCCACGATTCCGATGACGACATCGACGCCCCGTTTCTTCAGACGGTGTCCTTCCTGCAGCATTTCATAGGTTTTGCCCACGCCGGCCGCGAAGCCCAGATAGATCTTCAATCGGCCGCGCTGCTGCTGTCGAATGAGGGACAGAAAGTGCTCGGGAGGCGGTCGTTGGTCTGTGGTCGGCATGTGGGGTTCCTCATCCATGAACGGTCTGTGATGGCGGTGAGGAATCAACGACGTAGTTCATGGGGCCCGACCCGTGGATCGCCGGTAATTTCAGCGTGAACGTCGTGCCCCGTCCGGGTTCACTTTTGCAGGTGACGGTGCCGCCATGGGCGGTCACGATTTCGTGGACGATCGCCAGCCCGAGTCCCGTACCGGTTTCGCGGCTTTGGCCAGGGACGCGAAAGAACTTTTCGAAGATGTGGGGCTGATATTCCGTGGGGATGCCCACTCCGGTGTCAATCACCGAGAGGAGCACATCGTCTCCGGCTTGTTGTGCCGTCAGTGTGATCTGTCCCCCACGATCGGTGTAGGTCAGGGCATTGTCGAGCAGATTGCCCAGCGCATGTCCCAGTCGGGCTGCATCGACGGGGAGACGAGGCAACCCACTCGCCACCTGGATCGCCAGTTCTACCCCTTTGTCGTCGGCACGCGGTCGGACGGCGTCAGCGACAGACTGCAGTAATGACTCAGCCGAAACCGGGCGCAGATCCAATTGCCGGGAACCCTGCTCCAGGCGCGCCAGGTCGAGCAGGTTGTTGACCATTGCCAGCAAGCGTTCGCTGTTCTCGCGCGCATCGAGCAATAACTCAATTTGTTTGGGGTTCAACGGTCCGACGGTTTCTTCCAGCAGCAGGTGCACGGCTAACCGCACGCTGGTCAGGGGAGTTTTCAACTCATGGCTGGCGGTTGCGACCAGATTGCTTTTCACCTGGTCAAGTAACCGCAGGCGAGTCACATCCTGGAAGACCACCGCAGCACCGAGTGAGTTTGCGTACGGGTCTCGAATCGTCAGAATCCGCGGCAGTACGGCCCTTTCAAAGGCCCCAGAGCCCATGAGCAGGACTTTGTCGAAACCCTCTGGCAGATAATCCCGCTGCCCCCGCAGAGCGTCACTGAGCGGTGCGACGAGTGACTCCGGGGGTTGCCAGATGCCGGTGCCCGGATGGTTTTTCTGGCTGGGGACGACTCCCAGCAACTGGCGTGCGGCGGGGTTTGCCATTTCAACCGCACCGTCCGGATCGACAACCAGCACCGGATCAGGGAAGGAATTGATCGTGGCCTGAATGGTCTGTTGTGCTCGCAGTAATTTCGCCGAGTGCGATTCGCGATAGTCTCGTAAATGCCGCGCCATGGTGTTGAAGGCTTCCGCCAGGTGGCCTAACTCGTCGGCCGCCTGATAAGAAATGACCTGATCGAGGTTTCCCTCGCTGATGCCTCGGGCAGCGGCCGTTATGGCCTGCATGGGCCGCAGCAGCGTGCGTGCGATGTTCCAGGTCGACAGCGCTGCGATTGTGATGGCCACGCTCAAGCCGACGATGAACCAGCCGAGAGAATGACTGGTGATTCGTCGCGCTTCCTGCCCGGCTTGTTCCATATTGTTCTGATTCAGCTTCAGGATTTGCCCGGAGGACTGCTTGATTTGAGTGAAAAGGTCCAGCAATCCCCCCGGTTGCCGGTAATACGCCTGTTGCCGATGTTCTTGATCCGTCGTGTCGCGAAAGAACTCGTTGCCCAGCAGGCGATACTGTTCGGTGACCGTTGCCAGGTCGCGCACCAATGAGGCTTCACCCGGAAGCGTGATGTTGTGGGTTTCTGCATCCAGCGCCTGTTCGTAGGCTTCCCAGTTTTGAGTGTACTGCTGCCGGGCTTTTTCTCGCCCGACGTCATCCCGGGCGTTGAGAGTGAACTGAAAGGCCGAATCGATACGTTCGACGGCTTCATTCAGTCGTTGCATGGCCACGACGCTGTCATAGTTCTCTCGCAGAATCGCCTGGGCGCTGTGCCCCAGACGTACGAGCAGTGCAATGCCCGCCGATCCCAGGCCTGCCACAATCAGCAGCAGGGGGATGATGGTCAGCAGGATTCGTTGACGCACCGAAAGCGACATGGCCTATAATCCGTGACGTTTACGTTTCCGATACAGGGTGCTGGGGTCAATCCCCAATTGGGCCGCCGCTTCCTCCATTGTCGAAGTCTGCGCCAGCACCCGGCGGATATGTTCGGCCTCCAGTTGGTCAAGGGTGACTGCTCCACCCAGTTCGGCCGATACCGGCGGAGCCTCGGTTCCTACCTGAGCAGGCAGGTCGGACAATTGCACCTGCGGTCCGCGGGCCAGGATTACGCCGCGCTCAATGGCGTTTCGCAACTCACGAACATTCCCGGGCCAGGGGTACTTTAGCAGTGCGGCGCGAGCGTCTTCGGAAAACGAACGGCCGGATTGACTCGACTGGCGGGAGAAAAACTGCAACAGGTGCTCTGCCAGAGCCGAGATGTCGGCATGTCGCTCCCGCAGCGGAGGCAAGATCACTTCAATGACATTCAGTCGATACCATAAGTCTTCGCGAAATGTTCCCGCATTTACGGCCGCCTGCAAATCCCGATTCGTCGCTGCGAGGATTCTGACGTCGCAGGCGCGCGTGCGGGTTTCCCCCACGCGCTCATACCGTTTTTCCTGCAGCAGGCGCAGCAATTTCGGCTGCAGAGCCAGTGGCAGATCTCCGATTTCGTCCAGAAACAGCGTCCCGCCTTCGGCCGCTGCCAATTTGCCCTGTGTATCTTGAAAGGCACCTGTAAAGGCACCGCGCACATGTCCAAATAACTCGCTTTCCAGCAGTTCGGCCGACAAGCTGGGGCAGTTGATCGTGATAAATGGACCACGTGCTCGTGGACTGCGGGCATGAATGGCACGAGCCAATACACCCTTGCCCGTGCCGCTTTCGCCTCGAATCAGAATGGTGGCCTCGGTGGCGGCGGCGCGAAAGGCAATGTCGAGTGCCTGCCGCATGACCGGGTCGGCGGTTTGCAAGTCGGCTTCAGGGACAATGGACCGGACCTGCTCTTCCAGGGCTTCCACGTGCGACTGCAGGTGTCGAATCTGTACGACTCGGTCGAGAACACGCCGCAGTTCCTCAGGGGTAAAGGGCTTGGGCAGGAAGTCGAAAGCACCGCGCCGCATGGCCTCGACCGCCGTATCGATGGTCGCGTACGCTGTGATCACGATCACAGCCAAGCCCGGTGCCAGCCGCAACAACGACAACAGCACATCCAGCCCTTTTTCCTGCCCCAGCTTGAGGTCGAGAAAGGCAACGTCAAACAAGGTGTGGCCCAGCAGTTCCTGGGCCTGGGAACCGTTAGCCGCCTCGGTGACCCTGTGCTGCATGGCCTCCAGCGCGAGTCGGATCGACTTGCGAAGACTGGGGTCGTCGTCAATCAGCAGAATGTTCATGTTCCCACTCCCGTGCAACTCGCATGCCGGTCGTCACCGCTGACATCCAAGTCGCACGGCCGGTCAACCGGGGGGAGCCAGTCGACCGGCATGGATCTCGCAATGAGTTCGGCTGGCGATTCAACGGGGCGGTGATTTGGTGACTGCGTTCCCCGCCTGGAACGAAGGGGTCTTATCGACCACTTCTCGCTGAATCGTCGGCAAGCCAAGCACACACACGGCGCATGACGCGTGTTCATGGACATACTGGTGCCAGGCTGGTTCACGGCCATCTGCCACCGTCGGCGCCCGATCCAGGATGATCAAGTCGTATTCATTTTCGACTGCCAGTTGTACGACGGCGGGGCCGGGATCATCCTGGACGGTATGCACCGAAATCTCACGTCCTACGTGTGCGGCTCGTTCGATGTCGAGTTTCAGGTTCTTTGTACACTCATTCTCGTCCGCCGAGTTCTGTTTGCCGCAGATATGGGCGATATTCAGCAATACATCAGGATCGATCGACGTCAGGACCACGTCGAACAGGTCGTTGGCTCGTAACGTGTTGTCGTGGACCATCAATGCGCGGCGGACGCCAATACCGGCGGCCCGTAATTCGGCCAGTGTCCGGGCTTTACTCTCGCTGATGCGCGGGATGCGGCTGCCGCCGCCGATATCGTAATGCACGTCCCAGGTTCGGCTCACCATGCGGACCGTCAACGGGGCCTGCTCGCCTTCA
>JAFEBR010001011.1 GCA_018242565.1 Planctomycetota bacterium
AGCGCTTCTAACACATTTACAAGCACTATGCCCCATTCGCGAGATCCGCCACGATCGCCCGTTACATGACGGTCGAAGAATTCAGTTCGCACATTTCACCGCAGGCTGTAATCGGGACGCTGGTCGGACATCACCTGAGGCAACTTGAAAAAAGTGCCATGGTGAAATTGAAGCGTCCAGGCGAATTGAAGACCGCATCTTGACCTCTTGAATTCCCCGCAGCGATTTTCCGGATTCGTGGGACCATCACTGTGTTTCGCCGGCCACGGTGGACGCTTGGTGCCGAGTCCTCGATTCTCAAGCTTCCCGGCCGGGTCGAGTTGCCTACGGGGGAATAGGGCACAGGCTACTCACGGGAAATGGGCTCAAGCGGGGAATCCCGGGCTTATCGCGGTCGCAGCAGTTTGCGGAGTTTCCGTCCGATCTCAAACGACAGAGTTGAACCGGCATCCTCGGCGAGGATGCGTTGCAGGTGGAGATAGGCCCGCGCTTGCAGAAGCAGGCCGACAAACGCAGCCAGGGGGACGGTGACAATCGCTGCGAAAGTGATGTTGGTCCAGACCGTACCCCAAGTCGGCCACCTCGCGGCAGCGAACACCAGGATGAACACCACGGCGCCACAGATTGTCGTCCGGAACCGGACCCAATGTTTGAGCCGATGTTTGAGGTCTGCGATTTCCGCGGAGGTCAGGCGGAAATCTTCGTGGCAGGCGGGGCAGCGTCGGGCACTGAGGCTGACACGCGCACCGCACATGGGGCAGGGGATTTCGCCAGAGGGTGGCAGCATGCGAGTTCACCGGCGAGTGTGGAGGAGTGTCGTGGAAAATCCGGCGTGCGTGCGATCAACAGCGAGCTCGGTCAGTGGATCTTACCCGCATGGCCGCTGATGTGGGAGGTTATCCTGCATCGCGGGTCGCCGCGACGCCGTTCAGGCGTCGGGGTCGCGCAGCGACAAGAGTGGTTATCCTGAGCGTCCCCGCCGCGAATACCCCCCTCGATTCAATTTCGAACATCCACCCAGCCGATGGGCACGCCCACCGAGCGGCGCCGTTCGTACCAACGGGCTGAGCTCCACAGCCAATCGACGCGAAACCTGTCTGGGTAAGTCGATTGACCAGTGGGCTGACGCCGCACCGTTCGCCAAAGGATGGTGTCGGCCCGAACCGCCCCGGCGAACGGCCAGCGTAAGCTGGCTGGTCAATCGACATGGCTTGTGATGACGCGTCGCGCGTCACGGCGGGTGGCCCCGACGCCATTCAGGCGTCGGGCTCACCCATGGAAATATCGTCGGATCCTTTACCGTTTGTGGTGTCGCTGCTTTCGAACTCGGCTTCGACAGGCGGCAGCTATGTTTCCAAAATAGCGAAGCAGCGACCATAATAGTCGATGATGGCATGGGACGGGCTCGAAAATCGGGCGACTACGCGTTCGTCATGTCAGGTTCGAATGACGGCGGCAGTAGCGTTGTTCTGATTTAGCTACTTGTGTTAATCGTCTGAGTACTCGTTTTTTTTTCACAGCTCTGCCGTGATCTGAGCAGTTAAAAACTCGGCAAAAGAAAGATCGATTCATGGCATTGCTCGACTTATGGCACTCCGACCGGCAGCAAATTACCAGTAAGCGTATTGACCAGCTAATAGCCTTCGCAGGAGAGGGGCGGTTACTTGACGGTAATTCCACATCTGACGAATTCCGTATGTTGTTGAAGGCGGTATCCAGCGAGATTATCGGCCAGTGGGTGGAAAGTTGCCTCGAAGATCGGTTCAGCGACTTTGGATTTGTGCTTCAAGACATCGTCAATGAGATGGGCCGCAGATTGGCATTCGATGTGACTCACGGAGTGTATCGGGGTCACAGCAATGAAGGATACGATGGAATATGGCGGATTCCGGGTGGTCGGGCTATTCTTGTCGAAGCCAAAAGTTCCACATCCTACAGCATAAACCTGACCCGAATCTCTGAGTACCGAAAACAAGTAGCCCCACAACTTCGAGTACGACCAGACGATATTTCCATCCTCATCGTTGTTGGTACCGAGGATACTTCTGAATTCGAAGCGCAAGTCCGCGGTTCTCGTTTTGCCTGGGACATTCGAATTCTTGGTGTGCAGGCACTCTATCGGCTGCTCAAGTTGAAAGAGGCCTTGGATGATCCGAAGGTTGAACGCCAGATCCAGGAAATCCTATTTCCACAGGAATTCACCCGACTTGATCGCATCATCGATTTGATATTCGCCACCGCGGAAGATGCACAAGGTTCTGACGCAAATGAAGAAGAGGTCGTGGTTGATGATTCCGCTCGCGAGAAGGCACGAGCCAACTTCCATGGAGAAATCCTACCCCTATTGGAAAGGCACTTCGGGCAACCTCTGGTGCAGCGTTCACGTTCCCTATGGGCGAGTCCTGACGATGCATTGTTGGTTTCGTGTCGGGTTTCAAAGCACTTCGATGAAGGAAATGCAGATTTCTGGTTTGGGTTAAAGCGAGCATCACGAGAGGTGCTCAAGGCACACGATAACGCGTATTGTGCTTTTGGGCTTGGGGCACCGGATAGGGTCGTTGTTTTGCCAATGTCGTTCTTAGACCCACTTGTGGATGGTTTTCATACAACACCTGCTAAAGATGGCGGAATCCTGCACTGGCATGTTCGCTTTGTGAATACCGATGCGGGCGTTGCCATACTTATCGATCGAGATAGAAAGCAGTTGGACGTAACGAAATACCTGCTGAAGGGGTAGCAGGTGTTCTGCACAAAGGTCGTACGACCTCAAACTCGCCCCGTATGTGGCCGCGACGCCGTTGAGGCGTCGGGGTCGCGCAGCGACAAGAGGGA
>JAFEBR010001012.1 GCA_018242565.1 Planctomycetota bacterium
CCGCTGTTGAATCTGTACCTGCAGTTCCAGCATTTGCTTTTGCAACAGATCGTAGCGGGTCAGTTGATGATCCAGCTCGTAGCGTTCCACGACACTGAGTGACAAACCGTTGAGCCATTGGCGGGCACGCTTGGTCTGAAGCTTCTTCGTGGGGCATTCCTGCTCGATGTTGTGCCGGCGCAGGACCGCTTTGATCCGATTCACGCAACGGGTCAGCTCGCGACCGACATTATGGCGCAGACTCGTCAGTCGACGGTCGGCCTCCTGTGCTGCATCCGGGATCTGGATCCGGCGCAGACCGCGCACCGGCAGTCCTTGGCGGATCCGGTCGCGATTGATCCACAGGATCTCGCTTAAAGCGCTCGCGTCCCGGCGATCGGTCTTATGAGCCGCCTGTTCGCCGGGTTGGACGACGATCGTCCCGGCGCACCCGCGCTCGGTGAGAAACTTCAAGAGCCAGTGGTTGAACCCGCAGACTTCGACGACCGACAGATAGCCGCCGTGCTCGGATGCTCGTCCCCGCAGGTCGTCGAAGAACTCCCTGGCCCGCTGCCACTCGGTGCTCACCTGTCGCCGGAGAACGACGCTCCCCGACTCCTCACGTACGCTCACGGTCAGTTGCTTGCGATGTTGATCAATGCCGACGTACAACATGATTGACTCTCCTGGGGCCATGATGGTCTTTGGCGATCCCCACGCGGGATACGCCGTACATAGCCATTATCCCAGGGGAGTCGCCCTCTTTCATGGAATCACAGTCTGTTCCCCCCGGTGCCGCAGAACGTTCTCGATTACAACTTCACCTATCCCGGCTACTGGAAAGCCGCCGAAGGCCCCGAGCGTTATCGCCGGGCGCTGTATGTGTTCCGCAAGCGGTCGATGCCCGACCCGGTGATGTCGAATTTCGACGCCCCCAATGGCGATTTCTCGTGCGCGCGACGGGTGCGCTCGAACACGCCCCTGGCGGCGTTGACCGGCCTGAATGAGACGATCTTTGTCGAAGCGGCGCGCGCCCTCGCTTTGCGTGTGCTCAAGGAAGGGGGCGCTGACGATGCGCAGCGGGCCGCCTATGCGTTTTTCCTCTGCACCTCGCGGCATCCCACGGAAGCCGAGCGGGGGGCCGTACTCGAACTGCTCCATTCGCGTCGGCAGAAGCTGGCGGAAGGCTGGCTCAACCCGCGGGAGATCACGACAGGTGACCCGGCGAAACTGCCCCCCTTGCCGGCCGGAACCAGTCCGCAGGATGCGGCCGCCTGGACCTTGGCGGCCCGCGTCTTGCTGAATCTCGATGAAACCATTTCCAAGAAGTGAGTCTTCCATGAATCTGTTGCAGCAACTTCAACAGGCCCAGGCGCAGGTCCTCGCGCGTCGCTGGTTTCTGCGTGATTGTGGCGTCGGCCTGGCTGGTCTGGCGCTGAATTCACTGCTTTCGCGCGATGGTGTCGCCGCGCCGGCCGCCGCGAATCCGCTGGCCACCCGGCAACCCCATTACCCGGCCAAGGCCAAGCGGGTGATCTACATCTTCCAGGCGGGTGCCCCCAGCCATCTGGAACTGTTCGACAATAAACCCGAGCTGACGAAGCACAGCGGACAGTTGCCCCCCGCGGAATTGCTCAAGGGGTACCGCGCGGCGTTCATCAATCCCAACTCGGCACTGCTGGGACCGAAGTTCAAGTTTGCCAAGCACGGGCAGAGCGGTATGGAATTGAGCGAAGTGCTGCCGTACACGGCTCAGGTCGCCGATGAGCTGTGTCTGATCCGCACAATGCAGACCGAAGCGGTCAATCACGCGCCGGCCCAGATCATGATGAACACCGGCTCGCAGCAGTTCGGCCGGCCCAGTTTCGGCTCGTGGACGCTGTACGGCCTGGGGAGCGAATCGAACGATCTGCCCGGGTTTGTCGTGCTGACCAGCGCGAAGGGGACCAGTGGCGGCGCCAGCAATTATGGCTGTGGATTTCTGCCCACGGTCTATGGCGGCATTCCGTTCCGCAGTTCAGGAGAGCCGGTGCTGTACCTGTCGAACCCGGCCGGCGTCGATCAAGACACCCAGCGCGCCTCGCTCGATGCCCTGAATCGGTTGAACGCACAGTCGTTGCACGCGGACGCCGACCCGGAGATTGCGGCTCGTATCCAAAGTTACGAAATGGCGTATCGCCTGCAGACGAGCGCCCCGGAACTGATGGAACTGGGGCAGGAAACCAAGGAGACGCTCGACAGCTACGGCATTAAGAACCCCAAGGATGCGAATTTCGCCCGCAACTGTCTCTTGGCCCGCCGACTGGTCGAGCGCGGAGTCCGGTTCGTGCAGTTGTTCCACGAAGCGTGGGATCAGCACGGCAATCTGACGGCGGGGGTCAAGCAGAATGCCCTCGACACCGATCAGGCAAGTGCCGCGTTAATCCGCGACTTGAAGCAACGTGGGTTGCTCAAAGACACGCTGGTCATCTGGGGGGGCGAATTTGGCCGGACCCCGATGGTGCAGGGGGGCAACGACGGCCGCGACCACCACAACCGCTGCTTCAGCCTGTGGCTGGCGGGTGGGGGAATCAAGGGGGGCTATACTCACGGCCAGACCGACGAACTCGGTTTCAACGTGGCCGCCGACCCGGTGCATGTCAACGACCTGCATGCGACGCTGCTGCACCTGCTGGGCTTCGATCATACCCGCCTGACCTTCCGGTCGCAGGGACGGGATTACCGTCTGACCGACGTCCACGGCCACGTCGTGAAAGAAATGCTGTCGTAGGTGAACGCATTCTGGGGATGCCCCGTCCCGTCCGTAGTGCCGGCTTGAGCCCGTACGGAATCGGTTTGAAAACCAGCCGTAATGGAAATCTAGGTGTCGCGAGGAATGTTGTGAAGCGTTGCTCGGTGACGCGCGCCCCCCCGACCCTTTTCTAAAGGGGGGAGGCACTGTTTGTGGTGATGGGATGGCCTGATCTTGAACCCAACTGCCACCCAACACCGCCGTCCCATCAAATCGCTTACGCCAGGATCCCATCGACAACCTGGCCGTAGACATCGGTCAAGCGGAAGTCGCGGCCGGCAAAGCGATAGGTGAGTTGCTCGTGGTCGAGACCCAGCAGATGCAGAATCGTGGCATGCAGGTCGTGGACATGCACGCGGTTTTCGATGGCATCCCAGCCCCATTCGTCGGTGGCGCCGTAGGCGAGTCCCCCCTTCACGCCACCCCCTGCGAGCCACATGCTGAATCCGAAGGGATGATGGTCACGTCCGTTGGCTGTTCCTTCCCGGGCTGGTGTTCGGCCGAATTCGCCCCCCCAGATCACAAGCGTGTCTTCCAAGAGTCCCCGCTGCTTGAGATCCTGCAAGAGCCCGGCGATCGGGCGGTCGGTGGCGAGGGCATTCTTCTCATGTCCCCCTTTGAGATCGCTGTGCTGATCCCAGGGCTGAAAGCCGCCGGTCGTGTGGTAGAGTTGCACGAAGCGCACCCCCCGCTCGACGAGGCGTCGGGC
Organism: Planctomycetota bacterium; assembly: GCA_018242565.1. Lineage (GTDB taxonomy): Bacteria > Planctomycetota > Planctomycetia > Planctomycetales > Planctomycetaceae > JACQFH01. The sequence goes on from JAFEBR010001012.1 coordinate 3,480, forward strand.
GAGCAGACATTGCTTGCCGAATAACTCGGTGGCCGGTTGATCGAGCCCGTATAGTTTTTGTGTGTCGGCGGTTTCGCCAGCCAGACTGAAGGCCTCGGGGGCGGCGGTCTGCATGCGATAGGCCAATTCGAACGATTCGATCCGTGCGTTCAGCCGGCTGTCGTCGTTGCGGGTGGCGCGATGCAATTCGTTCAAACGGGCCAGCGTATCGAGTTCGCGTCGCTGTGCCGCGCGGGACTGCGGACCGGTGAGATTCTTCAAGGGCTGGTCGAGGTTTGAAACGAACGTTCCCTGGTAGGCTGCGGGCAGAAAGCTGGCTCCATATTGCCGGGCCCCTTCAATGATCGGTCCTGGCCCAATCGCCACGAAGCCGGGGAGATTGCGATTTTCGCTTCCCAGTCC
>JAFEBR010001013.1 GCA_018242565.1 Planctomycetota bacterium
ATGCGACAGGCCCCCGAGGTTCCCCTGGACCCACTGCACGTCCGGCGTAACGACAATCGCCGGCGTCAGCATGTAGGCATAATAGGCTTCCACGACCTGGGCATCGCGCGGGCCAAAGAGGGCCCGCGGAATCGGTCCCCAATCCTTGGCCGTCGCCGTGTAGCCGTAACCCAGACCGAACCGGTCGCCTTTATCCTGGCGAGTCCGAATCGGGCTTTCACCACCAATACCGGCGCTGGCGTGCCAGGCAGAAAACGCGGGATTCCCCGTCGCCCCGTCGGCAATACCACCGCGTCCAAAAACCCCCCAACCCGGGGTATGCCCCCGTGCATTCGCCGGTCCGTAGGTCGTCACATACTGATCGAATCCGTAGATGATGGCGTACGAATTATGATGTGTCTGAAACTGCGGTGCCCCGCTCGGATCGGGTGGCAGCGGATAGCTGGGGGGCAGGGGCACAAATCGAATATCGAGCAATTCGACATGTTTATAGAAGCCCCCGAAATGCTGCTGGCCCGGCAGGTCAAAAAATCGCGTCTTGACTTTGACCTGCGGAAAGAGCATCACCCCCTTATTGTACAGGCTTCCCAGATCCATAAATTCAAAGGTGCGATCGGACGGATCGACAACCGTCAGCGCGGCACTCCCCCATTCCGGCAAAGCCACGGCACCGACGGCGAACGTCGAGAACGGCAACTGCGGGACAAACAGGGGGTTCATACAGAACGTCTGGTTGACGAACTGGTCGCTGCCGTCACCGCCGGCGAAAATATTATTGTCTGCCACCCCCACCAGTCGCGTTTTTCCCACCGTGACCACGAACTGTTTTGAGAGGGGCTGCGCCACCATGAAGTTCGTGACGTACAGCGTGCCACTGGCCGAGGGATCGACGGGCATCACGGCATTGAACACTGCCGGCGTCGAGCCTCCTGAATCAAACGACACGTTGCCAAATCGGCCCCACAGGTTTTCGAGGGTGACCACAAACTTGCTGTGGGGCAGCCCGCCGAATTGATCCAGGTCCACCAGGAAATCATGCCGTGAGTTTCCGGTGTACTCAAATTGGTTGCCACCCTGGATTCCCAGCGAGCCGAATCCGGGCGCACTGGCCAAAGCCGGGTTCACCGGGGGTTCGACCCCACCTTGAATCCCGAAGAAGAACTGCGTCACACGGCCGCGGTATCGAATCCCGCGCTTCCGCAGGATCGTTCTGCCACCCAGCACCTCTCCCAGGAACCGGTCGCGCTCCCATATCCCTTTCTTCACGCTCTGCGGCGGCTGAGTCATCACCGGCGTCTCGCCGGCCTTATCATCCCCTGGCGGTTTCGGCAGGCTTTCGGAATCCGGTGACTCCATGGGACGATCGGTTTCGACCGGCGCGTCCGCCGTGCCGAAATGCGTTTCCCCTTCCTGCTCGAAGGGCTCCAACCATTCCGCGACGTCGCTCTCCTGCCACTCGACGTCTTCCTGGCCCCAGGCGGTCCCGAAGCTCAGCAGACTCAGACAGAGCATCCACCCCGCCACGCTCGTTGTCATCCTGATCATCGCGGTCCAATCCGTTCCATAAAAACATGTCTCTGCGCGATGATCGACCACTGTCAGCGACTGAGTTCCGCGATACGGCTCAAATCAAAGTCGATGAACGCGCTCTCTCGGGTTGGGCAAATCTTCCTGTCTGGTCTTTCGACAGAGGGAAATTAACCAGACCAGCAGAAACAGCCGAATTTGACGGACAAGCGGGTTATTCCGACTAAGCAGCCAGTCCGAACAACCCAAATCCCCCAAACATCCAGGCCTGATTTCAGCACTGGCTGTCGCCGCAATCGCAAAACGGCGATCTAAACGGGCCCGGCGGGCCCCCACCAACCGCCGACGGGTCCCGGGATTCGACCGTGTTGGTTCAGAGATTGGTCCCGCGTGCGCCCGGCTGTCCCGGGCTTGAACGGTTTGACCGTCGGCGGCCACCCTTGCAAATCGCGGGAATCTCGCAAAACTTCGTGGGAACACGACGGCAAGACGATCAAATCCCTGTGCCTGCCCGCCGCAGGCTGACGCACACGACGACTTATCGCACCCTCCTCCACCGGACCAACTATGCAGGACTTTGAAAAGCTGGGCGTTTTCTATCTCGGGCGCGAATACGACCTCGAAACCAAGACGGCCCGACCTGACCTCCTGCTCTACAAATCGAACCATCTGATGACGCATGCCGTCTGTGTCGGCATGACGGGCAGTGGTAAAACCGGGTTATGCCTGGCCTTGCTTGAAGAAGCCGCCATTGATGGAATTCCCGCACTCGTTATCGACCCGAAGGGGGATCTGGGCAACCTCTTGCTGACTTTTCCCGAGTTGCGACCGGCCGACTTCCAGCCCTGGATTGACCCGGCGGAAGCCACCCGCAAAGGCACAACCCCCGAGGACTACGCGGCACAGACCGCCCGGCAATGGCAGGAAGGCTTGGCCAGCTGGGGGCAGGACGGGGCGCGAATTGCCCGGTTTCGCGAGGCGGTCGACCTGGCGATTTATACCCCCGGCAGCAGTGCCGGCCTGGGCCTGACCGTCTTGCGGTCGTTTGCCGCCCCCAGTGCCGAAATCCTGACGGATGGCGAAGCCTTACGCGAACGGGTGGCGGCAGCCGCTTCGGGATTGCTGGCCCTTTTGGGAATCGACGCTGACCCCTTGCGCAGCCGCGAGCACATCTTGCTCTCTACATTGTTCGACCGTGCCTGGCGGGGCGGCCAGGACATCGACCTAGGTGAACTGATCCGCAGCATTCAATCGCCTCCATTCGACAAAATCGGCGTGATGGATCTCGAATCCATCTTCCCCGCCAAGGATCGTGCCGCCCTGGCGGTCAGCCTCAATAACCTCCTGGCCTCTCCCGGATTCTCGGCGTGGATGGAAGGTGAACCGCTCGATATTCAGCGCTTGCTCTATACCCCCGAAGGCAAGCCGCGCCATGCCATCCTGTCGATCGCCCACCTCACCGATGCCGAGCGGATGTTCTTCGTGACCATTCTGCTCAACGAGGTGATTGCCTGGATGCGCCGTCAACCGGGCACTTCGAGTTTGCGGGCGCTGCTCTACATGGACGAAGTCTTCGGCTATTTCCCGCCGACGGCAAATCCGCCTTCGAAGACCCCGATGCTCACGCTGCTGAAACAAGCGAGGGCGTTTGGACTGGGGGTCATGCTGGCGACACAGAACCCGGTGGACCTTGACTACAAGGGCCTCTCGAACGCCGGCACCTGGTTCCTGGGCCGGCTGCAGACCGAGCGCGACAAGGCCCGCGTTCTCGACGGCCTGGAAGGGGCCTCCGCCGCTGCGGGGGCGCAGTTTGACCGTGGGCGCATGGAGAAAATCCTTTCCGGTCTGGGCAACCGCGTGTTCCTGCTGAACAACGTGCACGAAGATCAGCCCGTCGTCTTCCAGACTCGCTGGGCCCTGTCGTACCTGCGTGGTCCTCTGACCCGCGACCAGATTCAGAAACTGATGCGCGACAAGAAGAGCCAGCCGCCCGCCGCTGGCGAAAACCGACCGGCAGCGGCCGTCATCGGCCAGGCGGCCGAGGGGACCCGCCCCATGCTGCCCCCCGACGTCCCCGAAGTCTTTCTGTCCAGCAACGGGGGCCTGCTGGGTGGCGACAAACTCCGCTACCGTCCCGGACTCCTGGCCCAGGTCCGCATCCATTACCAGCAGAAGAACGTCAGCGTCGATTATACCGCTGACCTGGCCTTGCTGATTCCCGTCGTCAGCGAACTGTCCAGCACGGTCTGGGATCAGGCCGACTCCCTGGCCGAGGAAGTTCCCGACACGCAACCCCAGCCAGAAGAACAGTCGCTCTTCGAAACGCCCCCCACCGAACTGCTGCGTGCCAAGACGTTCAAGGAACTGGAAGCGGCCCTGAAGAACCACGTCTATCGCACGGCCCGACTCGAAATCTGGAAATGCCCGGAAACGAAAGAGTGTTCACGGCCAGGCGAGACCGAAGGAGATTTTCGAGCCCGCCTGACGCATGGCGTGAAAGAAAAACGCGACGCGGCGATCGAAAAACTGCAGGCCAAATTCACCCCGAAGCTGGCGACTCTCGAAGAACGGCTGCGCAAAGCGCAACAACGGCTCGACAAACAGAAATCGCAGGCCACGAGTCAAATGACCCAGGCCGCCGTATCCATCGGCACCACGATTCTGGGGGCCCTGTTCGGCCGCAAATTGGCCAGTTCCAGTAACGTCACCCGTGCCGCCTCGACGATCCGCTCGGCGACCAAGATTGCCAGTGAACAGCAGGATGTTGCGCACGCCAACGAATCGGTGGAAGCCGTGCAGGCCCAGATCGATCAACTCAATGCCGACTTCACCGCCGAGGCCGCAAAAATCCAGGAGAACTGCGCATCAGAATCGGTGAAACTCGAAACGATTTCGGTTTCGCCGAAGAAGACCGACATCACCCTGGTCAAACTGGCGCTGGCCTGGACTCCCTGGATCCAGAAGGCCGATGGCACCGCGGCCCCGTCGTTCTGAACGCCACCCACGATTTCCCGGATCACAATCATGGCTGAGATTCAACGTATTGGCGTCACGCCCCGCTGGTCTGATGTCGTCATTCATCACGGGGTGGCCCACTTCGTCGAAGTTGCCGACGATCCGTCTCAAGACGTGCGTGGTCAGGTCGCCCAGATCCTGGCTCAGATCGAAGAACGCCTGGCACTCGTGGGCAGCGACAAGACCCGGCTCTTGCAGGTCCTGATCTATCTCGCCAATCTTCAGGACGCGCCGATCCTGAACGAACTGTGGGACGCTTGGGTTCCCACCGGCCACGCTCCGTCTCGTGCCTGCGTGCAGGCCGGACTGGCTCCGGGTTACCTCGTCGAAATGGTCCTGACCGCTGCCGTGCCGACCGCGACCTGACTTCTCAAAACCCAGTTTCATTACAAAACCGCGGAAAAGTCAGCGACTTCACATCGATTCAGCACCGGCCCCCCGTAACACGGGCTATACACCGGACAGACCGTCCGCTACGATCGTCTTGTCTGGTTCATTTGCCGCGCATTTAGCTTCTGGTTCCCCACTGGAATCCGCCGCTGCTCGTTCTTGTGCCCATACACAAACGGGCAGTCGCTACAGCCCTCCAAGAATCCGGTCTGCCGTGCGACCCGCGGGCCATGCTTCCTGTTCAAAGGATCTTCCGATGGGAGCAAATCTGTACGTTGGCAACCTCAGTCACCAAATCTCCAGCGCCGAGTTGGAACAACTCTTTGCCGAATACGGCACAGTGAAAAGTGCCCAGGTCATCATGGACCGTGAAACCGGTCGCAGCAAAGGCTTTGCCTTCGTTGAAATGAGCGATGACGCCGAAGCCAAAGCCGCGATTGCCAGCCTGAACCTCAAGGAAATCTCCGGCCGCTGTGTCACCGTGGCCGAGGCCCGTCCCCGCCAGGAAAACTCACGCGGGGGTGGTGGCGGATACGGCGGTGGTCGAGGCGGCCGACGTCCGCGTTATTAATCCCAAATACCGCAGACTGTCTCCCGGCTCAGATACCGACGCGCCGACCTGTCGTCCCGAAAGACGACAGGTCGCGACGGATCCTGGTGCTCTCGCCCCACTTGTCCGACGCCAATCAGCCGAATTGTGTCCGGCAGTGTGGTGCACTCCGGGACGCCCCTGACGATCTGTGCCGTGTGGAATGCCGTGTGGCAACCGATTCGTCTGCGTCCAGACGTCGACTCGATCCCGAAATTCCCGCCCGGCGGACGGCAATTGTCGGCACGACAAATATTTTCAACAACCGATCAGACGAACGGCACACCGGTGCTGGCGGTGGATGCCCAGAAGGTCGGGCCAGGTTGATCGTTTTTTCAAACCCATCCAGCGCACTCTCAAAGGAACCAATGGCATGTGGTCGGAGTTCAGGAAAACCCCCGCCGGATTTGTCCCCCGAGCTTTTTATGAATCGGACTATCTTCTCGCCCCCCGGTTGCATGACGAACAACAGGTGCAGTGGACGCTGCTCCGTGACAATTGCGACGGAACGATGAACTTCTCAATCATTGCCAGCCACCCGGAGATCCGCCCCAGCAGTCCCGAATCCCTGCAGAAACTGACTGCGCCCCCGCCAGACGTCATCGCCTGGGCCGCCGAGACCATCAACCAGAACTCCACACACCACGACTGACAGGCGCCTCTCGGCGATCTGAACACATCCCCCCGCCGCCCCCCCCAAGGGGCCACCCAAAAACCGCTTCCGCGGACACGCCCGGCCGCGCACGCTTTGGGCGACGCGCCCGCGGCACGGCGATCCAGGCGACTCCGGACGACATCCCCCGATCAATGCCGGCCCTCCGCGCCTTTCCGTTAATTCATTAACACAGTCTTGACAGCCACGTGACGGCGCGATACCCTGCATTCTGTTAATTCGTTAACGGACTTGTACGGGAACTGCGACATGCCGCGCGGCAAAGCGACTGCACTCACCGATCGTGAAGCCCAGATCATGGAAATCCTCTGGCAAGAGGGCCCGACCACAGCCGACGTGATTCGCGCCCGGTTGCCGGGAGAACCCCACGATTCCACCGTGCGCACCCTGCTCCGCGTCATGGAACAAAAAGGACTCGTGGCCCATACCCTCGAACAGCGGGCTTACGTGTATCACGCGCTGATCCAACAGGCCAAAGCGCAGCGCACGGCGATTCAGGGACTGATCCGCCGGCTGTTCGGCGGATCAGCCAAAAAACTCGTCCTGCAATTGCTCGACGATGAAGAGATCACTCCCGCCGAGTTGCAACGTCTGGCCGAAGCGGCCCCCCCGCCCCCCAAACCCTCTCGAAAACGAGGCTCACCATGACCGCGACATGGCAGTTTTTCTGTGACGTCTGGCTCAGATCGAGCGGTCTGGTGGGGGGCGCATTGCTCCTGTCTCTCCTGATCCAACGCCGTCGACCACTCATCGCCTCAAATCTCATAACCGCCACTTGTGCCTGCCTGCTGGTGCTCCCAATCCTCATGGCGGTCCTGCCGCAACTGACGATCCCCGTCGGGGTCTCAGTCGCCACATCACGCCAAACAGCGTCTCCAGTCCGATCGTCCCGGGCCACCCCCCCTGATCGGCAGACCACACCGCCCGTGTCGGGTCGCGAAAGAGCGCCGGCGAATTCCGTGACCACACCACCGGAGACGGAATCCCATTCTCATCCCGCCCTGGCCCGGGCGATATCTGACGACGCTGATCAGCAAGTGGCTGCTGATTCATCGTCTGCAACCTCGCTGTTCGACAATTTTCCTGGTCGGGCAGTCACGAGCCCGGAAAACACCACCTGGAACGGGACGACTGTGCTGCTCGTTGTGTACGCACTGGGAGCCGGCTTGTGGGGCCTCCGCTTGATCGTTGGGTTGTATCTCACGGGTCGACTCCGGCGGTCCGCCGAGAACCTCGCGGGCCATTGGCCCGACCGCTGTCAGTATTGGTGTTCACAATTAGGTATTCGCCAGCCCGTTGAGATCCTGGCTTCGGCCGAGGTGGCCGTCCCGACCACTCTGGGTTGGCTGCGACCTGCGATCATTCTGCCGGCGGAAATCGCCAACGCCCCTCATCCCCACCAAGACGCCATTCTGCTCCATGAATTGGCCCACATCGCCCGCGCCGATTACCGCAACCTGCTCCTGTTGCATGTCGTACAGATTCTGTACTGGTGCCACCCACTGGTTTGGCTGCTGCAGCGCCTGGCCGGCCCCTTGCGCGAACAGGCTTGCGACGCGGTCTGCATTCACTGGCTTCAGGGGGCTGGTCCCTATCGCGACGCACTCCTGGCGCTCGCTCGAGAACGCGCGTTGCGTCCGCGTCTGGCCCTGGGACTGGCAATGGCTCACTCATCGCGACTCTCGCGACGACTGGCTCAAATCGCTCACAGTTCGGGAAGTGATCAAGTTGTGCCATCACGACGAGTGCGTCTCACAATCGCCAGCCTGATTCTCGCCGCTGGACTGCTCCTGGCGGCCGTACATTTTGTCCCCCACCCCGCACAGGCGGCCGCTCCCCCGGGGGCATCCCCCTCAGGAACCGCCAGTCCCTCGCCAAGAAGTGCGACGGCAGACAACACCGTAACCCCGGCCGCCACTCCGTCGACTGACGATCGCCTCTTGACCAGTGCCGGGAAAACGACATCCCAGTTAAAGCCCGGCTCATCACGCCCCACTGCCCCGGCCTGGGACGAGACCGGTCTCGAACCCTGGCTCTATACGGCCGGGGGGATACCCGTGGCCGACGTGAAGACGGCTGTCGCCCGAGCCCAGCAAGCCCTGCTGAAACAACAGCGTCCCGACGGGTCCTGGGACTTAGAGCCATCAAAATTCCCGGTGGGCAGGACCAGTCTGGCGCTGCTGGCATTACACCGATCCGGGTTTTCACCCCACACTCCTGAATTCACTCGCGGCCTGAACTGGCTCCGCACGCAGCAACCGACTTTGAACTACGAAATCTCGCTGCTGCTCCAACTGCTCGCCACGGCGGGCGACAACTCACAAGACTTGCCGCAGATGACCAAACTGGCAGCAGACCTGCAGGCTGGACAAGTTCCCGCAGGCCCCGCCAGTGGATCATGGTCCTATCAGCAGGCCCCGGGGGGACGAGGTGATCGCAGCAACGCCCAGTACGCGATCCTCGGACTGCACGCGGCGGAACAATCGGGCATCGCGAACACTCCAGAGCTCTGGACCAACTCGCGGCAACATTGGATCGAGTCGCAGAATCGCGACGGTGCCTGGTCGTACAGCAGTCCCGCCAACGGAATGCCAGGGACCGGCAGCATGACGGCGGCCGGTGTCGCCAGCCTGTATCTCATTCAACACGGACTGCACCGCAGCCGGCCGGCAATCGCTGACACCGCCGGGCCGTGTCCCCTCACCGACCCGGGGCTCATGCAGGCCATCGAGAAAGGCCGCCACTGGCTGGGCACTCACTTTGTCGCCGCCCCGACCCCCGAGAACGGCCCCTGGCTGCTGCACTACCTGGCCGGGGTCGCCCGGGCCAGTCAATTCAGCGGGCAGCGATTTCTTCCGGATGGCCAGGGGGGACAACGCGATTGGTATCGCGAGTCGGCTCGTTATCTGCTGAATGTCCAGAACCCATCCACCGGGACCTGGCAGGATGTGAGCGATCCCCTGATCGCCACCAGTTTCGCCTTGCTGACATTGTCTCAGGGGCTCGACCCGGTCCTCGTTTCCAAACTGGAATTCGCCACGCCCCCCGCACCTGGAGCCGATCCAGCCAGCGCCGGCGGAACCGGCCAGCGCCACCCACAAGACGTCCGGAATCTGCTGAGATTTGTCAGCCAGCAACCGGGATTACCCCGTCATCTCGCCTGGCAATCGCTCAACATCCACCAGGCGCAGTTGACTGACCTGCACCGCTCGCCCATCGTGTATCTCGCCGGTGTAGAGCCGCCCGACTTCACCGCCGAGCAAACGGCCCTGCTCAAATCGTACCTGGCCCAAGGGGGCAAACTGTTTGTCGATGCGAGTTGTCGCAGCGCAGCGTTCGACAAATGGTTCCGCGAATATGCCCGGCAACTCGCACCTGCGGAGACAGCCGGCCTGACGCCCCTGCCCACGGACCATCCGATTTACCACGGCGAATTCGACCTCATCGACGCTGGTTCGGGAACTGCCCCGTTCCCACTGTGGGGCCTGGAGATCGGTGGCCAAACGGCAATCGTTTACTCGCCCCACGGCCTCTCGTGCCTCTGGGAACGCTGGACACCCAACGCTGATCCGCGCCATTCGGCCCAGTTTTCCGCGAACCTGACCGCCGCGATCCGCAGCGGCACCAATGTGGTCACCTATCTGACCCGTTCGGCTCTGGAAAGCCGGAAAGCCACCCGCAACTGACTCGTTGCGGCCAGCGACATCCGCCAACCTCGGGACAGGGAATCGTCGCCTCGTCTCGCATCTGGCTCGAATCGGAATTTTTTCGGATTGACAAGTCGGTCCAGCACTCCTACTGTACTAGTCAGCTAGCACACTAGGAGTCGCTGATGTTTTTCCGCATCGAATCATCCAACGGCCTGGCCATCTACGAGCAGATCGTAAGGCAGGTGAAATTCGCCGTCGCCAGCGACGCGCTCCAGCCGGGCGATCTCGTCCCGTCGGTCCGCGAACTCTCGAAAGAGCTGGCGGTCAACCCCAACACGGTCGCCCGGGCCTATCGCGAACTGCAGAGCGAAGGAATTCTCGCCCCCGTGCGCGGCACCGGGCTCGAAGTGACTCCCCACGCCGAAAAACACTGTGCCGCCGAGCGGGTGGCGTTGATCCGTGAACGGCTCCGTTCTGTCCTGCAGGAAGCACTCCGCAGTCGGTTGGGTTTGGCCGAGATCCGCACCCTGCTCGATGAAGAATACGCCCGCCTCGAAAAGAAAGGGAAAGCCCCATGACGCCGGTCGCGCGCTTTCATGAAGTCTCCAAACGCTATCGCGGACAAACGGCCCTCGACCGGGTTTCGTTCGAGATCCCGAGCGGTGTGGTCGTTGCCTTGCTCGGCGAAAACGGCGCCGGCAAAACCACGACCATCCGCATCCTGCTCGGCCTCACACAACCCGACGCGGGCCAGTCCGAAGTCTTGCAGCTCGATTCGCGTCTGCAAGGCGAAGAAATCCGCCGGCGCGTGGGCTACGTCGCCGAGCGCCCCACGCTCTACGAATGGATGACGGTCGCCGAGCATGGTTGGTTCGCCGCCGGTTTCTATCCGCACGGCTACCTCGCCCGTTATCGCAATCTCATTCAACATTTCGAACTGCCCGCCGACCGCAAGATCAAAGACCTCTCCAAAGGCATGCGGGGCAAAGTCGCCTTAGCGCTGGGGATGGCCCACGAGCCGGAACTTCTGATCCTCGATGAACCGACCTCGGGGCTCGATCCGCTCGTGCGGCGCGAATTCCTGGAAAGCATGGTCGATGTGGCGGCCACGGGACGGACTGTGTTGCTGTCGAGTCATCAGATCAGCGAGGTCGAGCGGGTGGCCGATCTCGTCGCAATCATCAAGCATGGGAAACTGTTGGCGCTCGAAAAGCTGGACGACCTGAAGAACCACACGCGCGAGCTGACGCTGACCACGCTGAACGGCAAACCCAATTTGAGTGAGGTGCCCGGCCAGGTCCTCTACTGCCGCG